>CANRCS010000047.1 GCA_947629195.1 uncultured Bacilli bacterium
GAAATATAAATCAATTATAGTTTATATTTCTTTTAAGTTTTATTCTTAAGAAAATTAAAAATGGTATTAATATAAATGCTACTAAAAGAACATAAAAATAATTATTAATTATAATATTTTTAATTACGATAGAATTAGTAAAAAATATACTTGTTATTAATAAAATTAAAAGTGATAATAAAAGTACAATAGAATTGTTAATTTTTTTATTCTTAATATTAAAAGTACATGAAATATATTTCTTTAAAAAATATATTACTAAAATCATAAATACAAATATATCAAAAACCCATTGAAGAGATAATACATTTTCAACTCTTTCAAAAAAATGAAAATAATCTATTTGAGATAGTGCGATATATTCTGGATATTCAAAATATTTAGTTAAGTTTCCTAAAACTCCAATTGTAGAAGATAAAATAAGAAATGTTACTATCATAGAAAGTAAATATCCAATTATAATACTTCTATTGTAATTTTTATGTTTTACAATTATATCATTAGGAATTATTGATAATATAAATATAGGTGTTATTACAAATAAGATATAAATATATGATGATTTAAAAATATTATTAAATGATATATCTAATATAGGTTTAAAATTATTAATATCTATATAATATATTAAACATCCAAAACTTATTAAAAATAATATGATACTCAAAATAAATAATAATTGTGAAGTTCTACATATAGTTTCAATTCCTTTAATTGATGCATAGGATACAACTAACATAAATAATGCACCTATAATAATTTGTGATGTACCATATAAAAAATTTGAAAAAATAAAATTACATAATCCTAATAAAGTAATAACTCCAAACAATAAGATTCCAAGAGATATGATAAAATTAATAATATTACCAATTATTTTACCAAATAATTTAGTATTTAATTCTATAATATTTAATCCATTATTTCTATTATTTATATAGATATAAGCTAGTAGGGGAATTAGACCAATAATTGTAGAGATTAAAATACAAAAGCATATATTTTGTTTTCCAAATTTTATCATAATTGAAGATGCAACAGGAAAAATTGTTGCTTTAGATAAGAAAAATGTTAGTATACCCAACTGTAATGAGCTAATTTTTTTTGTATCTTTCAAATTCATCACCTCACAGTTTCTAAAATACTACCTTGATTATCTAATTTAACTTCAACATCTGTTTTAACTTTTAAATTAGGATAATATTTATCTAACCAATCATTTTTTATACTTTTCCAAAAACTTAAATGATTTTGATATATATTTTCTCCAAATCCAAAAATATCACTATTAATATCTTTTTTAGTTTCATCTATTACATCATCAATCATTTTCTTAACTTCTTTTTCTACTTCACTTCTTATTTTAGATATATTATCTTCTTCTTTAGAACAGTTAACTTCTTCTATTTGTGCATTAATATCTACATCTAAATAAATAATTGGTTCATTATCTTTAATAATACTTTTAATATTAGTATTAGATTTTGTAACATTAACACCAATATAATTTTTATCACTACATTTGTAGTTAATATTAGTACTTTTAATATTATCTGTTATAAAATTATAAGCAATATTATATTTTCCATCTAAAAATGTAATCAATTTTTTATTTTTAAATATTGCGATATCATCAATAGTAAGTTTATCTTTATCATTTTTACTTATAACTTTCAAAATTGGATTTTTTCCTTCACTTAATAAATCCTGCATAAATTTAATAAATTTAATATTGCTTGAAGTACCATCACTATTACTAGAATTTTCTACACTTCCTAAAATATTACCAGTTGGGAAACTATTATCATTTTCTAATACTTTTAATATGTCTTCTGTTTTTGTTTTAGATACTAACATTGTAAAATTTTTACTTACATTAGAATTTCTTAAAAAGTAATCTGATATTTTATCCATTTTATTTTGTGCAACTTCTTCACTGACAATTAGTAATTCTAAATGTCCTAAATAAAGACTTTTTGGTGATTTTAAATTAATGTTATTTAATGCTTCTGATATATTATTTCCTAATGCACTATAAGTTATTGACTTACTTAAATTTTCTTGACTATCATCATTAGATTTATTTATATCTATAACTTGAATGGTAACTTTATATTTATTATTTTCTATATCTATTCCAATTTTGTTTACGATTGCTAGATTATTAATTTCTTTATCGTTTTGACATCCACATATAATAATAGGAATTAAAAATACAATTAAGAAAATTTTTTTCATTCATCATCTATCCTTTTTGGTACATATCTAATTAGATTTTTTTTAGCAGTTAAGGGATTTCTTTTAGTAAGTTTATTTTTTGGAAGTCTTAATACTGCATCTTTTTGTTCATTAAAATTAAATGGTGCGAAAGGGAAACAAAATGGTTTACCAAATGATTTGATACTGCATAATTTAATTAGGAAATATATTCCAAGCAATACAATTCCATATATTCCAAAGAATGCTGCTGCAAATAAGAATAAGATTCTCCATGTTCTTATCGCACTTACAACATCTACTGAAGAGAAGACTAATGATGATATAGCAGTAATCGATATTACAATAACCATAATAGGTGAGACTATTCCTGCAGATACTGCTGCATCACCAAGTACTAAACCACCTAAAATAGATACCGCACTTCCTGCTGCACTTGGAAGCCTTATATCACTTTCTTTTAAGATTTCAAAAGTTATCATCATTATTAATGCTTCAATAAACCCAGGAAAAGGAACACCTTGTCTTTGAGTAGCAAAATTCAAAAGCAGGCCTGTTGGAATCGATGAATAATTATGTGTAGTTACTGCAACGTAATAAGCAGGAGTAATAATTGAAATAAAAAATGCAATAAATCTAATAATTCTTATAAAAGTCATATTTGAAGATTTTTGATAATAGTCTTCTGGAGTATGAAAATAATCTACTAAAAAAGTTGGTATTATTAATACAAATGGAGTATTATCAACTATTACAATAACTTTTCCTTCTAAAAGTGCTTGACTTGCTCTATCTGGTCTTTCTGTACTCATTAAAGTAGGAAAATTAGACTTCTTATCATCTTCTATTAATTCTCTTAAATAACCACTATCTATAATTGCATCTATATTAATACTTTTAATTTTCTCAATTACTTCATTTACTAAACTTTCTTCTGCAATATCCTTAATATAGACAACGCCAATTTTAGTTATACTACGTTTTCCAACATTTATTTCATTTACCCATAATTTAGGATCTTTTATTCTTCTTCTAATTAATCCAAGATTTAAAATAAAATTTTCAGTAAATCCATCTTTTGGACCTCTTACAATTGCTTCTGTTGTAGCTTCATTAATACCCCTAGATAAATTTCTTCTAGTTTCTACTGCAATTGCTTCTTTAGTATTATTCATAATTACAATTGCAAAGCCATTAAATAAATAGTAAATTAAATCTTCATAAGTATTAATCTTTTTCATAGATGCTCCTGCAATTGAATTAAATAAGACATCTAGTATATTTTTACTCGTAATTTTTTTATCATATATAATTTCTTTTTCTACTGTTTTTAAAATAAAATTATTTATCTGTTCACTATCTGAAATAGTTTCTATATATATAGTTGCCATAGAAGTATTAGAAATTTCAATTTTCTTTATAGTAACATCAGGACTTTTTCCTGTTATATTATTTACTTTTTCTATTATTTTATCTATACTTTTATCTAATTTAGTGTTCATTAATATCACCACTTTTCACTTTTAGGGTTTACAGATATCTTTAAAATATTAGTACAATAATTGAATTTTAAAAACTTTTATGCTATATTTTGATTAGGATGTGGTTTTAAATGAGACGTAAAAGAAAGAAAAAAATGTCAAATAAAACTAAAGAAATAATACTTTTATTTTTAATTATTTTAGTAATTATTCTTGGAATTGGTGTTAAAAAATATTTAAGCATTCATCCAATAGATGAAATAAAAGATAAAATAATAAAAGAAGAAAAAAAACTAAAAATTATAGATTTAGATTCTACTACTAGACCTGTTGGTGTAATGATAGATAATGTTAAGACAGCACTTCCTCAAGCAGGGTTATCTTCTTCTTATTTAGTTTACGAAATAATAGTAGAAGGTGGATTTACAAGGTTATTTGCGCTATATAAAGACGTGGATACTCAAATGATAGGACCTGTAAGAAGCTTGAGACATTATTTTATAGATTATGCGTTAGAAAATGATGCAGTTATCGCTCATTATGGATGGAGTCCTAAGGCAGAGACAGATATAAAGAAATTAGGTGTAAAAAATTTAAATGGACTTACTAATCCAGGTAATATGTATTATAGAAATAGTGAAATGACAAAAGCACCACATAATGCTTTTACATCTATGGATAATATTAGAAAACAAATAGATAAATTAAATTATGATAAGAAAGTATCTGATACACTTTTAAATTATAGTGTAGATGAAATAGATTTAAGTAAAGAAGAAGATTCTATTATAGCTAATAATATTTCAATAAAATATTCTAACTATCAAACTACATCTTATGAATATGATGTAGATAAAAAAGTTTATAAAAGATATACTAATGGAAAAGCACAAATAGATAGAAATAATAATGAACAGATAAGCGCTAAAAATATAATTGTATATAATGTTAAAAATTATCCATTAGCTGATGTAGAAGATAAAGATAGACAAGAACTTGAAAATATTGGTTCTGGTGATGGATATTTTATAACAGATGGGTATGCAATTCCTATTACATATGAAAAGAGTAGTAGGTCTTCTAAAACAAAATATAAATATTTAAATGGTGAAGAAATTAAAGTTAATGATGGAATAACATATATACAAATACAACCTACTAATCAAACAACTATTATTAACTAATATTGAATTAAAATTGAAATAATGATAAGATATTAACGTTTTATGGGAGGTCTTGATATGAGAAAACCTACGGTTGCTTTGGTTGGTAGACCAAATGTTGGAAAATCTACACTTTTTAATAGACTTGCTGGGAAAAAGATATCAATAATAGAAGATATACCAGGTATAACAAGAGATAGAATATATGCAGATTGTACATATAAAGATTATAAATTTCACTTGATAGATACAGGTGGAATAGATATTAGTGATGGAAACTTTAATGATGAAATAAAAGTACAAGCATCACTCGCAATTGAGGAAGCTGATGTCGTAGTCTTCGTTGTTGATGGAAAAGAGACAGTAACATCTAATGATTTAGTAGTACGTGATATGTTAAGAAAGACAAATAAAAAAGTCATAGTAGCTATAAATAAAATTGATAATAAAAAACATCAAGATAATATATATGATTTTTATGAATTAGGATTAGATAATTATATGCTTATTAGTGCAGAACACAATATTGGTATTGGTGAGTTGTTAGATGAAATAGTAGATGGATTTAGTATAATTCAAGAAGAAGAGGATGACAGATTAAAATTTTGTGTAATAGGTAGACCAAATGTTGGAAAAAGTAGTTTAGTTAATGCACTACTTAATGAAGATAGAGTAATCGTCTCAGAAAATGCAGGTACGACAAGAGATGCAGTTGATACAATTTTTACTTATGAAAAAAATGAATATGTTTTAATTGATACTGCAGGTATGAGAAAAAAAGGTAAAGTTTGGGAAACGACAGAAAAATATAGTTTAATTAGAAGTATGAAAGCAATTGATAGAAGTGATGTATGTCTAATTGTAATAAATGCAGAAGAAGGAATAATCGAACATGATAAACATATTGCAGGATACGCTATTGAAAATGGTAAAGCAGTTGTTTTAGTAGTAAATAAATGGGATACTATTGAAGATAAAAATAACATTAAAAAATGGATGGATATGATAAGAAATAATTTTCAATTTATGCCTTATGCTCCAATTGTTTTCTTGTCTGCTCTAACTAAAAAAAGAATACATACTCTTATGCCAGAAGTTTTAAAAGCTTATGAAAATTCTACAAAAGAAATTAAAACAAATTTACTTAATAATGTAATTATGGATGCAGTAATGCTAAATCCACCACCATCATATAAGGGTAAAAGACTTAAAATATATTTTGCAAGTCAAACTGGTATTAAACCACCTAAATTTACTTTTAATGTAAATAATAAAGGATTAGTTCATTTCTCTTATGAAAGATATATAGAAAATAAAATTAGAGAAAATTTTGATTTTACAGGTACTCCAATAATTATTAAATGGAAAAATAAAGGAGAAGAATAGCATGAGAATATCTATACTTGGAACAGGAAGTTTTGCATCTGCTATCGCACAAGTTTTAACTGACAATAATAATGAAGTATTATTGTGGACAAATGATGTAAAACAAATAAATGAAATAAATAGTAAACATACAAATAAAATGTATTATGATAACTTTAGATTTACTAATTTAGTAAGAGCAACTGATAATTTAGAAGAATTACTTGAATATTCTAATATAGTATTTGTTGTTATACCTTCAAAAATAATTAGTGATGTTACTAAAAGAATGAATAAAATATTAAAAAAACTAAATAAAAAAATTCATATTGTAAATTTATCTAAGGGTATGGACTATAAAAATATGATAACTATTTCTCAAATAATAGAACAAAATATTGATAAAAATTATATAGATGCCATATATTCTATGACTGGACCTACGTTTGCTAAAGAAGTAATTGAAAGAAAAATATCAAAATTTACTTTAGCTACTAAATATTCCAATACTAAATTAATAAAAAGTATTTTAGAAAACGAATATATAATTATAGAAGATTCAAAGGATATTATAGGAATTGAAGTATTATCATCAATTAAAAATATAATTGCTCTAGCAGCGGGTATATTAGATGGATTAGGTTATAAAGAGAATACTCATGCCATTTTAATTACAAGTGGTATTGCAGAATTTCAAAAAATTGCCCCATTTTTTAATATGAAATTAGATACATTATTATCAGTATCTGGAATAGGTGATTTAGTTTTAACTGCATCTTCTAAAACAAGTAGAAATTATCTTACAGGTAAGAAAGTTGGAGAAGGGCTAGATGTAAATAAATCAATTGAAACAACTAAAACTGTTGTTGAAGGTGTGGAATGCGCTAAAGTAATGTATAAATTTTCAAGAAAACATGAGATTAAATTACCTATAACAGAAGCAGTATATAACATTTTTTATAAAGATAAAAGTCCAAAAGAAGAAATATTAAAAATATTCAAATAACAAATTTTAACTTTCTACATATATTAATGTAGGAGGTTTTTTCATGAAATTTAGCGATGATTTTTTCAATAAAGTTGAAAAGAAAACAAACGTAAATAAACAAACAATTTTAGACCTTGCCAAAAAAGTTCAAACTTCAAATATGAAAGATGAAAATACTATTAGGGATTTGGTAAAAGAAATTGGTTCTATAACTGGTAAGAGTGTATCTAAGGAAAGAGAAGATAAAATTGTAAAAGCAGTTATAGGAGATAAAGTTCCTAAAGATTTGGATAAATTTGTATAAACCTAAGCTTAAAAATTAGTTTAGGT
>CANRCS010000048.1 GCA_947629195.1 uncultured Bacilli bacterium
GCATTTATAAATATATTTCCTAATATGATACTTATTATTGAACTAGAGAAAACTAAATTATTTTCATCTTGGTATGTATTAGGTACTTCAACAGTTATGACTTCTTTTGGCTCTTCTGGTTCCTCTGGTTCATCTGGAATTTCTTCTTCTTTAACAGTTAAATCAATACTTCTTTCAACTACATCGAAATCTCCTGCCATAATTAAATCTTGCGAATTAGCATTAGTATATAAAACAGGTAAATATCCAAATCTATTTGGTTTTCTAGTAAATTTTATTTTTGCATCACCTACTTCTTTTGCTTTTATTATCAAAGAATTATCCTCCTTTTGTACTTCTATATTATCAGTTGATTCAACATCGTAATTTTGTAAAACATTATTTTTATCAGTTAGTGTAATTTCATCATTAATTGTTAATTCATCAATAGGTTCAAAGTCAAAATCTAACAAGTGATTATTTACTAAATCCATTATTTGTTTTTCTTCTGCGACAAGATTTTCAATTTTTTCGCCCTTAAATTTATCCGTATAATATATATCCATATTAGGATATACTGTTCTCCATATTAAGACTTGCGTTGCAGCATACCATTTATCATCATATTGTCCATTGTAACCATAACCATAATAAGCAATTAATTTAACTTTATTAATTTGCTCAGGAGTAAAACCAGTAATTTTCGCCAAAACTTTATTATCTACATCAGTATTAGCATCATATAATTCATCAGAAAGTACCTCTACACCTGTTTCAACACAATATACAGGTATACCATCTCCTTTTCTTCTAGTAAATCTTGCTTGTTGATTTTGGACATAACCTGTTGATTTATCTTCTTTTCTTATATAAATACCTGATATCCAAGTACTGTAATAAAATTGACTAGTATCCTCTGCATGAACATAATCAACTTTCATAGAAAATATAACCCCAATTATTCCTATAAATACTACAAAAGCTTTTGATTTCATTTTATCAATCTCCTCCTAATATCTTTGCTTTCAAACCAACTATAACACTATTTAAATACTAAGTAAAATTACAAATTTTGTATTTTTGTAACACAAAATATAATATTATTGATAAGATTTTTAAAATCTGTATGTAAATATTAAAAATCTGTTTAAAAAATAAAACAGATTTTCAAAATTAGTAAAATTTAAAAAAATTAAAAGCACTCAAATAATGAGTACTTTAAGCTATTTCCAAGTCCAATTTCTAATTTCAGGCATATCTTCACCATATTCACTAATATATTGTTTATGTTCTACTAATTTGTCATTACACCATTGATTTAAGAAAGAAGCTCTATCACCTAATTGTGGTAAATATTTTAAGGCATCTCTAACTAGATTGAATCTATCAATCTTATTTTGAACTCTCATATCAAATGGTGTTGTAATAGTTCCTTCTTCATTGTATCCATGGACGTGAATATTTTTATTTGTTCTTTTATAAACTAATTGATGTATTAAACTTGGATAACCATGAAATGCAAAAATTATTGGCTTATCTTTTGTAAAAATCAAATCATAATCTAAATCGCTAAGGCCGTGTGGATGAACAGTATCTGGTTGTAATCTCATTAAATCTACTACATTAACAACTCTCACCTTTAAATCTTTAAAGTTTTCTCTTAAAATTGAAGTTGCAGCAAGTACTTCAAGTGTTGGAGTATCACCTGCACATGCCATTACTATATCTGGTTCTTCATATTGGTCATTACTTGCAAAATTCCATATACCAATTCCTTGAGTACAATGTTTAACTGCCTCTTCCATAGTTAACCATTGTGGTCTTGGATGTTTAGATGCAACTATAACGTTTATATAATTTCTACTTTTTATACAGTGGTCGAAGCATGATAATAAACAGTTTGCATCTGGTGGCAAATATATACGAGTGATATCAGCTTTTTTAGTAATCAAATGATTTAAAAATCCTGGGTCTTGATGCGTAAATCCATTATGGTCTTGTTGCCATACGTGAGATGTAAGAATATAATTTAGGGATGCAATTTCTTCACGCCAATTTAATTCTTTAGTAACTTTTAACCATTTAGCATGTTGACTTGTCATAGAATCTATAATACGTATAAATGCTTCATAACTACTGAAGAATCCATGTCTTCCTGTAAGTAAATATCCTTCTAATAATCCTTCACATATATGTTCTGATAAAAATGAATCGACAACTGCACCATCACTGTTTAAAAATTCATCAGTTTTATAAGTTATTCCATTCCATTTACGATTTGTTTCTTCAAAAACAGCATTTAATCTATTTGATAATGTTTCATCTGGTGCGAATGCTCTAAAGTTTCTTTTATCTTTATTTAACTTAATAACATCTCTTATGTATTTACCAAGTTCTATCATATCTTGAGCAACAACATTACCTGGTTTTGTTACCTTTACTTCATAATCCTTAAAATCTGGTAATCTAAGTTCTTTTAATAATAATCCACCATTAGCATTTGGATTTGCTCCCATTCTTCTATTACCAACAGGGACAAGTTCTTTTAATTCTGGAATTAATTTTCCATTTTTATCAAATAATTCTTCTGGATGATAACTTTTTAGCCATTTATTAAGTATACTTAAATTTTTAGGATTATCCTTATTTACTACTACAGGTACTTGATGTGCTCTAAAACTACCTTCTATTTGTTTTCCTTCAACTTCCTTAGGACCTGTCCAACCTTTAGGAGTTTTTAAGATAATCATGGGCCAAGTAGGTCTTTCTTTTTTATCGGAGTTTTTAATATTATTAATCTTATCTACAATAATATCAAGAGTTTTAGCCATTTCATCGTGTATATTAACACTATCTTTTAACTCTACAACATAAGGTTCCCAACCACAACCTTTGAAAAAATTAATTCTTTCTTCATCACTTATTCTAGCAAATACTGTTGGATTAGCAATTTTATATCCGTTTAAATGTAGAATTGGCAATACTACACCATCAGTTTTAGGATTTATAAGTTTATTTAAATGCCAAGATGTAGCAAGTGGACCTGTTTCTGCTTCACCGTCTCCAACTACACAAGCAGCAATTAAATCAGGATTATCTAAAACCGCTCCAAATGCATGAACAAGACTATATCCTAATTCACCACCTTCATTTATTGAACCTGGAGTTTCAGGAGCAACATGGCTAGAAATTCCACCTGGGAAACTAAATTGTTTACACAACTTTTTTAATCCATCAATATCTTCGGTAATATTTGGATATATTTCACTATATGTACCCTCAAGATATGTATTTGCGACCATAGCTTGTCCACCATGTCCTGGACCAGATATATATATCATATTCAAATCATATTTTTTAATAATTCTATTTAAATGTAAATACACAAAGTTTTGTCCTGGAGTAGTACCAAAATGTCCAACAACATTAGGCTTTATATCATTTAGAGTTAATCTTCTTCTAAGAAGAGGATTATCTAATAAATATAGTTGAGCAACAGATAAATAATTTGTCGCTCTAAAAAACATATCCATTTTTTTTAATAAATCTTTGTCTAAATAAGTATCATTCATAGTTATACCCCTTTTCTTATAACTTTAATTCCATTAGTATTCCATCAATTCCATTGTAGTAACCTTTTCTTAGTGCAACTTCCTTAAATCCAAATTTTTTATATAATTTTATTGCATTAATATTATCTTTTTTTACTTCTAATGTAATATTATATTTATCTTTATTATTTTCAATTAAATATTTCATTAATTTAGAAGCTATTTTTTTATTTCTAAATTCTTCTTTAACAAATATATATGAAATTTCTAACTTGTCATATATCTCATAATAATAACAAAATGCAATAACATTATTTTCATAAATATAAACTAGATATTTAGAAAAAGGATTTTCTTCTTCTAAAATATCTTTTTTATCACTAATTTGTATAATTTCTTTTTTAAAAGTATCTGATTCAATAATCACTTAAATCACTTCTTTTAAATATATTGGATTAACTTTATGTGGATTTACTGGAGATTGATTTTTATAATATTTAATAATAGATGTTATATCCAAATTTTTTCTATCAGTATCATCATTATCTGCTTCTACTAACTTATAATTTTCTAATTTACTTACTCTTTCTTTAAATTGTTCATAAGTTATAAGTTCTTCTTGTAATGTATTATAATTTTTATCATATAGTCCAAAGTATAGTAAGTCTCTTTTATCTTTTATTACAGAAACATAATAATCATAATCTCTATATTCTAAAATTTTCATTTTAAGTGCAGAAACTGGAACAATCAATTTATTCAAGCAGTAAGCATATGTTTTAGCAATTGTAACACCTATTCTAATTCCAGTAAATGAACCAGGTCCTACAACGACAAATATTTCATCAATGTCATTGGGTGTAAGATTGTTATTTTTTAAAATTTCATCTAATTTTTCAACTGCATATATAGAGTGTTCCCTACTATCTTCTAATATTATTTTATCGATTTGTTCATCATCTTTATTAAGTGATATCAAAAGTGTATTAGAGCTTGTATCTAAAAAGAGATATGTCATAAAACAGCCTCGCACATCTCTTCGTATTTATCTCCGTATGGTTTAATAACTAAAACTCTAACATCTTCATCTATTACTTTAAATTTAATATCCAATCTTTCATCTGGTAAGTAGTCTTCAATCATATCTGCCCATTCTATAACAACTACTCCACCTTTTTTATAATATTCGTCTAATCCTAAATCATCTACTTTACCATTTAGTCTATAAACATCCATATGATATAGAGGTAATTCTCCTTCATACTCCTTAATGATGTTAAAAGTAGGAGATGTAATTGTTTCATCTATTCCTAATGCATTCGCAATTCCTTTTGTAAATACTGTTTTCCCACTACCTAAATCACCTCTAAGGCAAATAACCATATTAGGGAATTTTTCTGATTCAAAATTTTGCGCTAATTCAATTGTTTCTTCTTCAGACCTTGTTGTAACTTTATATTCCATAATTCATAATCACCTTTCATATTTTATTAGTCAATAATATTATAACAAATAAGAATATAGTTATTCAATCATTTTATTATTTTTTTACATTTTATTTTTCTAATAAAAATTTACTTTACATTTTTCTAATTTTCCATCGCTATTATAACTCATAATTGCATTAAATATTTTATCCTTTTTAAACCAATCAAATATTAGTTTATCACCTTCCCATAGGTTTAAATTATTAATGTCATTATCATCAATCCACACAAGTTCTCCTTCAGAACATTCACCTATATTTCCTATAAATTCACTTGATGTATAAAAATATACTAATTCATCATATTGCCCACCAAAATTTGGATAAAATACGATACCTTTTAAATTGAAAGATTTTAAAGTAAGTCCAGTTTCTTCTTTTACTTCTCTAATTAATGTATCATCGATAAATTCATTTTTTTCTTGCTTTCCACCAATTCCTAAATATTTATCTTTACTTACATCGTTAATCTTTTTAGTTCTTTTTAGAAATAATGTTTTATTATTTTTTCTTATATAACAACAACATGTTACTATCATTTTAATCACCAAATAAAATTTATCACAAAATATAAATTATTTCCACATATTTTGTCATAAAATTAAATGAAAGATGTGATTACATGGGTAACGAAAAAAGAATAAATCAAATTAATTGGTCATTAATTGGTATAATTATTATTATATTTATTTTGGTACACTCTATGTATTTACTTATAAATGAAAAAAAAGGTCTTTTAGGAGAAGAAACTATAACAGATGAACAATTTGTTATTCACGCAATTTTAAATCGTGCAGCTGCTTCTGTAATTGTGTTTATGTTCTTATTTTTTTCAGCATCTAATCTAAAAGATTTAATAGAAAGTGGAGATGCAACTGATGAACAAATTAAAAATCAAGTCCTTAGAACAATGGTTTCTGCTTTTGCCCTTATAGCAGTATTACTTGAATTATATTTAGGTGTTAAACAATATGTTGAATTACAGGAGCAAAAGATGAATGAGTAATTATGTATAATAAAAAAATTGTTAGAAAATTTTTATTTTTAACAATTTTTTATAATCTTTTAAATTTTTTCATCCAACAATGTATGGTGAATTTTTACTACCGTTACCCTCAGTATACAAAAGATCAGATCTAAGGTTGATTACAGGACGTACAGAATGGGTATTAGAAACAAGAGCACTAGACCACCCAGAACCATTACCATACATACCCCATATATGAGCAGTATTACGAAAATATGTAGGCGACATCATCCAATTGTCATCTGATGCACCAGATAAATAAGATAATTCAACTTGTTTTACCCCACCCGCAAGGTTTACCTCGTTTGATGTTATTAACCCTATTTTCAAATTGTATTTTCCACCATACGTTTTGGTTGCTTCACTACATTTAAAACTTGATAATGTTGCAGTATCATTTACTGCTTTATAAACTATATAATATCCTTCATCTGTTTCAGTTGCTACGTCACTACAAAATTTTGATGTGGCTATATATTCATCATATTTTGTTTTCATGGTATTATCATACCAATTATCTAAAAATTGTTTTACTGTACTAGGCGTTCCATCTTGTTTATTTGGTTCACTATTGTCATATGTATATCCCACATACTTTTCATTATCATCTTTTTCATTGAATTTACTTTTTCCTATACTTCCGTCTGCTATTAATCTTATTGTTCTATCTCCATTTATTCTTACTATCCTAAATAGCATATCTTCACCAGCATTATGTCCTTTATGTTGAATATCATTTATACATTCATCATTACTTGAATAACCAACATGATCATAACTGTCACACATCATTTTAGCCTCATCATATGTATTAAATGTATAAACTTCCTTATCTGAGCTATTTATTCCAAGTATATATGCATCATATTTATCTGTCCATTTTAACCCATTAAATTTTATGTAATTATTTTCTACTGTTCCTCTAAAGTAATACGTATCTCCATCATCATCTATTCCTTTCAATAATCCTTTATCTTTTGATGATGTGTCAAAACTTGAGTTTGTTATTCCATTATCTTCTTTTATTACATCACTTAATAATTTTTCTTCTTGTTCTTCCTTCTCTTCAATGTTATTTGTTTCTGTTGTTTTTGATTCATCATTACTTTTTATAACGAAATATGATACTACCATTCCTATTATTATTAATACTAATATAATTATTAATAGTATTAATATTCTTATTGTCTTTTTATCCTTTTTCTCTTCCACACAAATACCTCTTTTCTTATAAAAATGTTCCTCACATTTTATAAGTTTATTATAGTATTAATTACCCTCTCAAGTCAAGATGATGTTTTTTCCACGGGTGTAAATTTTTTTTGTAGGTAAAATAGTAGCTATTGATTAAAATAATCAACTACTATTTTTTCTATTTTACCCC
>CANRCS010000049.1 GCA_947629195.1 uncultured Bacilli bacterium
ACTTTAAAAGTATTTACATAATTTTTTTCTTTGAATACTTTTTCTACTGCATTTTCTATTTTTGGTATGTTATTTTTGATTATATTTCTAGATTCATTTATAGAAGTTGTATCTTTTAGTAAATCATAAATTTCGTTTTGTACTTCATTTGCAACTTCTAATTTTACTTGTTGGTCATAAGTTGAATCACTATTTGCAAGAACTCTAAGTCTTATTGCTTCTTCTGGTATCATAATTGAATTGGCATTTACATTTTTACTTACTAGTGCAAAAGTTAATATTGTAATCATTATTATAATTATCTTCTTCATTAAAAAACACTATCCTTTCTAAAATAATATTGGATAGTATTTTAAATTTTTATTCACAATTATTAAAAATAAAGATATATCTATCTAAATTGTTCAAATCTTTTTCTACTAATATTTTAGAGTGCGGATAATATTGTTCTGCTATATTCTTTATATCATTAGCTTGTTTATATCCGATTTCAAATGCAATAATAGATTTTTTATTTAACTTTTCTTTTGAGTTTTTAATGATTTCTTTATAGAAATATAGTCCATTATCTTTAGCAAATAATGCGATATGTGGCTCATTATTTTTGACTATATCCATAATTTCTGTATCATCTTCTTTAATATATGGTGGATTACTTATTATTATGTCATATTTGGAATTTATATTATCTAAAATATTTCCTTCAATAAAGTTAATTTCAACATTATTGAGTTTAGCGTTTTCCTTTGCAACTTTTAATGCAGAATTTGAAATATCAACTGCATCAATTATTGAATTTTTTAACTCTTTTTTTAATGTAATTGCAATACATCCACTTCCTGTGCCAATATCTAGTATTTTAGGATTTTTAAAGTATTTTTTTATATAATTTATTGTTTTTTCAACTAATAATTCTGTTTCAAATCTTGGTATTAAAACATTTTCATTAACATTTATAATATTCCCATAAAAATTTACATTTCCTATAATATATTGGATAGGTTTTCCTTTTTTTAATTCTTCCAAATTTTTATTAATATCTTCTTTTTTGGAATATTTTTTTATATATTCGATATCTGTCATTATTCTTCTCTTAATTTTCTAGCTTGGTCTTCAGTAATTAATGCTTCTATTATTTTTCCTAAATCACCATTCATTACTCTATCTAATGTATTAGTAGTAAATCCTATTCTATGGTCAGTTACTCTATTTTGCGGATAATTATATGTTCTTATTTTTTCTGACCTATCTCCTGTACCTATTTTACTTCTTCTTTCGTTTCCTAATTCTTCTTCTCTTTCCCTACTTTTTAAATCAAATAATCTTGCTTGAAGAATTTTAATAGCTTTTTCTTTATTTTTTATTTGGCTTCTTTCGGTTTGAGAATATACTATTATTCCTGTTGGAATATGTGTAAGTCTAACTGCAGAATCTGTTGTATTAACACCTTGTCCCCCACATCCACTACTTCTTGTAATATCAATTCTTACTTCATTCATGTCTAATTCAAAATCTATATCTTCTACTTCTGGCATAGATAACACGGTAGCAGTTGATGTATGAACTCTACCTTGTGTTTCAGTAACAGGTACTCTTTGTACTCTGTGTGCACCACTTTCATATTTCAATTTTGAATAAACATTGTCTCCTTTAACCATAAAACTAATTAAGGAAAAACCGCCTGCTTCTGATTTTTCTTCTGATAATATTTCTAATTTCCAACCTTCCTTTTCAATGTATTTTCTATACATTTCATATAAATCTCCAGCAAAAATATTTGCTTCATCACCACCTGCTGCACCTCTTATTTCCATAATGACATTTTTGCCATCATTAGGATCCTTTGGAATCAATAATATTTCTAACTTTTTTTCTAATTCTTCCTTTTTTTGAGTAGCAATTTCTAGTTCTTCTTTTCCCATTTCTGATAGTTCTTTATCTTTTGTCATTTCTTTTGCAGTTTCGATATCTTCAAGTACTCTTTTATATTGATTATAGGTTTCTACTGTTTCTTCTAAATCTGCTTGTTCTTTTGATAATTTCATAGATTCTTTTATATTAGAAAGTATTTCAGGATTTGTTAATGATTTAGTTATTTCATTATATCTTTCTTCTATGATATTTAATCTTTCTATCATAAAGCTTCCTCCTAACTTTTTAAATTATAACATTTCTTTTGAAAAAGAAAAAGGCACTTGCCTTTATTCATCATATTTTTCGTCATCATCATGAAC
The DNA here is from genome assembly GCA_947629195.1 of uncultured Bacilli bacterium. Lineage (GTDB taxonomy): Bacteria > Bacillota_I > Bacilli_A > RF39 > UBA660 > JAFSEX01. The sequence goes on from CANRCS010000049.1 coordinate 2,235, forward strand.
TATTACTAAATCATCTAGTCCATCATCTTCATAATCATCTGTTTCATCGTAATCTGTATCTTCAGTTTCTTCTTTTTCTTCTTCTTTTGGCTCTTCAACTTCAACATCGAAATCATCGTCATCATCATCAATAACAACTTTCGCTTTTTGCCTTTCTTTTAAGTCCCATTCTCCTGTTTCAAGGGCGAAAAATCTTTTGTCCGTAGTTAATGATGTATAGAAGTCTCCAATTTTAGATGCATATTCATCTTCTGTTAATTCCAATAACTCAGAGATTTTTTTAAATAAATCTACTGTACTTTTACATGATTTTTCCTTTTTTAATATTTCATATGCAATATCTGTAAACGATAATAATTCTAATTCTTCTTTTTTCATTTTGTTAATATTCATAAACTTTCCTCCTACATTTTTTCTGGTGCAGAAACGCCTATTAAAGAAAGTGCATTTTTAAGTGTTATTTTTACAGCTTTAATAAGTGCGATTCTTTCTTCAGAATATTTTTTATTATCAGTTAAGATTTTTTCTTTTGCATAGTACGTATGAAATAGTCCTGCTAAATCATATGCATAGTTTGCAATTAAATGTGGTAATCTTTTTGAAGCACTATTTTCTATGGTGTTATTAAAATCATATAATTTTTTTAAAATATCAAATGCTTCTTCACTATTTATTGTCTCAAATGTATTTGAACATTGAAGATTTTGTTTATTAGCATCCCTTAGAATTGAACAAATTCTAGCATGTGCATATTGTATATAGTAAACTGGATTTTCGTTAGATTTTTTCATTGCCAAGTCCATATCAAAATCCATTTGTGTATCTAAACTTCTCATTATATAAAAATATCTTGTTGCATCTACTCCAACTTCATCCATTAATTCTCTTATGGTAATTGCATTACCTGTTCTTTTACTCATTTTTACTTCTTTGCCATTTTGAATTAATCTTACCATTTGAAGTATTTTTACTTCCAGTTTTGAACTATCATTTCCTATCATTTCCATAGCAGCTTTAAGTCTAGGTATATATCCATGATGGTCTGCTCCTAGAATATCCACTATTATATCATAACATCTTTCATATTTGTAATTATGATATGCTATATCAGGTAATAAATATGTATAATTTCCATCTGCTTTTATTAATACTCTATCTTTTTCATCTTTATAATCACTTGTCTTTAACCATAAAGCTCCATCTTGCTCGTAAGTTTGATTATCTTTTTTTAACTTTTCTAACACTTCTTGTACTTTATTATTATCATATAAAGATTGTTCACTAGTCCAAACATCAAATTCTATCCTAAAATCTTTTAAATCTTTTTTAATGTTATTTAGTAATATATTTAATCCATATTTTTTAAAATATTCTATTGGTTCATCTAACTTTGAATTATTGTATTCATCATATATTTTTTGTGCAATATCTTTGATTTCTTTTCCATGATAACAATCTTCTGAAAGTTTAAAATCAACATTACAAATTTCCTTATATCTTTCTTTTATGGAAATTCCTAAATTATTCATTTGATTTCCAGCATCATTTATATAATATTCCCTAGTAACATCATATCCCGCAAAAGTTAAAATACGAGCTAGTGAATCACCATAACTTGCACCTCTTGCATGGCCTAAATGTAATATTCCAGTTGGATTAGCGCTTATATATTCCAAATTTATTTTTATATTTTTTGAAGATTTACTTTTACCATAATTATCTTCTTCTTCTAATATCTTATTTATATTATCAAATAAGTATTGTTTTTTTACATAAAAATTAATAAATCCAGGAGATGCAATTTCAATACTATCAAATTTCTCATCATTATCTAAATTGTTTTTAATAGTAATTGCTATATCCATTGGACTTTTCTTTAATATTTTACTTGATTTTAATGCGATATTTGAAGAGTAATCACCATGTGTTTTATCTTTAGGAATTTCTATTACTATATCATCAATATTTATATCAAGTATATTTCTAATTTTTTCTTTAATATAATCTTTTATATTCACTACGTAAGCACCTCATATTCTATATGAAGAATATTTTTTATTTCTTTGTCAGATAATAAATAATATTCTATATCAATAATATTATTTTTATTAATTATCTTTTTTGTTAATATTGGAATATCCATATTTAAGTTCATTTGTTTTAAATAATAATTACAATATGTTTCTTCACTTAGTGAAAAATAATTTTTTAAAATGGTTTTTTCATCTTCTTTAATAAAAATTATCTTATTATTTTCTTCTTTTATTTTTAACTTTGTATCATCATGTTTAAAACTAATGGTGTTATTAATTAAATAACCATTAGTATTATAATAAATTGTGTCATTTATGTCACTGTTTTTAAAATAACCTTTTATTAAAATTTTATTCATAAAAAACAACTCCAATAAATTTCATTGGTAATTATACCACAACATTAGACTTTTTGCACTCATATTTTAAAAAAATTTTTTCATACTAAAAATGAAATGTAAGGTGTTTAAAAATGAAGAAATTAAAAAAGGTATTAATGTTTATATTTATTCCTATAATTTTGGCTTGTTTGGCCAATGTTATTTTATATATAATTGCATTTATTACTCCAAAAGTGGAGATTAAAACTGCTAATAGTTTTTCATTATATGATGCAAATAATGAATTGTTCTTTTCTGGTAATTCTAATAATGAGTGGGTAGATATTAAAGATATTTCCCAAAATTTGATTAATGCTACTATTAGTATTGAAGATAAAAATTTTTATAGACATCAAGGTTTTGATTATCTTAGAATTTTAAAAGCTATGTACTTAAATATTAAAAATAAGGATATTGTTCAAGGGGCATCTACAATTACACAACAGTATGCTAGAAATTTATATTTGAATTTTGAGAGAACTTGGAAAAGAAAAATAGATGAAGCATGGTTAACCATAGAACTTGAAAGTCATTATTCTAAAGATGATATATTAGAAGGATATTTAAATACTATAAATTATGGACATGGTGTATATGGTATTGCGAATGCAGCAAGGTATTATTTTGATAAGGATGCTAAAGATTTGACAGTTGCAGAAGCATCTATGCTTGCTGGTATTCCAAATTCTCCTGCAAATTATTCACCTTTAATTGATGAATATAGCGCTAAAAAGCGTCAGAAAAAAGTCCTTACAATGATGAAAAATAACAAATATATAAGTGATGCTGAAATGAAATTAGCTTATGATGAAAAATTAACGTACATTGGAAAAAAAGAAAAATATAATTTGTCTACTTTAATGTATTATCAGGATGCTGTGATGAATGAAATTAAAAATATAAAATCTATTCCCAATTCTTTTTTATCAACAGGTGGTTTAAAAATATATACTGCATTAGATTTGAAAGCACAAGAAAGTTTAGAAACATCTATGCAAGAACAAATGAAAGATGTTCCAGAAGCACAAGTTGCAAGTGTTATGATGAATCCTAAAAATGGTGAGATTATTGCGTTATTGGGTGGAGTTGATTATGTTAAAAGTCAATATAATAGAGCAGTATCTTCTAAGAGACAAGTTGGTTCAACGATGAAACCATTTTTATATTATGCTGCTTTAGAAAATGGATTCACATCTTCTACTAATTTTATGTCTGCTCCAACAACTTTTACTTTTGGTTCAGATAAAACGTATTCTCCAAAAAATTTCTCAGATAAATATGCAAATAAGGAAATTTCTTTGGCTGCTGCTATTGCATATTCTGATAATATTTATGCAGTAAAAACACATATGTTTCTTGGAGAAGATGCTTTAATTGATATTGCGAAACGAGTTGGAATTGATGAAAAATTAGATGAAATACCATCATTACCACTTGGTACTAATGAAATAAATTTAATTGATTTTGTAGGAGGATATGGTGCTTTTGCAAATGAAGGTTATAAAATTGAACCACATTTAATTAAAAAAGTATTAGATTCAGAGGGTAATGTTTTATATGAAAGTAATGATACAAATGAAAGAGTATTAAATAAGAGTACAGTTTTTATACTAAATGAATTACTTTCTAATACATATAGTTATGATTTTGTAGATTATTCTACCCCAACTTTAATGAGTGTCGCACCAAGGCTTACACATAAATATGCTGTAAAATCAGGAAGTACAGATACTGATTATTTAACTATTGGATATAATAAGGATGTTTTACTTGGTGTGTGGTATGGATATGATGATAATAGAGCATTGGATACAAGCGAATCTAAAATAAGCAAACAGATATGGGCAAATACTGTTGAAACTTATTTATCAGATAAAGATGTTAAATGGTATGATATACCTGAAAATGTCGTGGGTGTATTAGTAAATCCTATTAATGGACAGATAGCACAGGAAACTGATAATAAAAAACATATTTGCTATTATATTAAAGGAACTGAACCATCTAGTGATAAACCAGATAAAATTTTAGAATCAGTTATAGGACAATAATAAGTTTTAATATATTTGTCAAATCATTATGTAAAGTATAAATAAATCTATTGACTTAGCAATAATTGTTTTTGTATTATATACTTGGAGGCGGTTATAATGGACAAAGATAATAATATGAATACACGTGATTTTATTAAAATGTATGAGGAAGGAAATACAAATCTTTTAGACGGAAATAGTGATTATTCGACTGTGGTTGATGATGAGAACAAGAAAAAATTAGAAGAATTATATCAACAAAAAGAACTATTACAAACAATTACTCTCGACTATGAAAATTATCCAACTAATCTTGTGGATTCAAATCTTGCGAATAAGTTAGAAGAATTATTTAAACAAGGAAAATTAAAAAGTGCAAAAAAACAATATGGTTTTAAACCTTTTAGGAAGAGCGCCACTTCAGATTTTGATGAATATGAATATAATGGGAAAAAAATTGCTCGTGTTGCTGGTGATAAAGGTTTTGACGAATATGAATATAATGGAAGAAGATTTATTCGTGTTAATGACAATAAAGTTTTTGATGAATATGAGTATAATGGAGAAAAATTTGTTCGCGTTATTAGCGATAAAGATTTTGAATCCAATATTTTGAATAATAATGGGGAAAAAATAAAAAAAGGTGATTTTCTTTGGATAAAAGTTGAAAGTCAAAAAGATATATTTAATATCATATTTCCTGGTATAATTGATGATAGTAAAGGTAAAAGTAAATAATA
>CANRCS010000050.1 GCA_947629195.1 uncultured Bacilli bacterium
GCCCCAACCTCACGATTGATGCTTTGTGCTTCTCTAACACTTCGTTGATACCTACGCGTGTATTGGACTTCCACCAACTAGATATATGCCATGCACGGCACACCAAAAAATAAGAACTGGATAAGCCAGTTCTTACCGTCCGCGATACCACGAACCCCAAGCAAATTGAATTGCTTTTGACATAATTAATATAACAAAATATTATATATTTGTCAATTATTATGTCGTTAATATTATATATAAAAATTGGTTGAAATATGCAAATTAGAAAATTTTTAATGAAAGAAGAGATTATAATGAATATTAAAGTTGGAGGAACAAGGTATAAAAGAATCACACTATTGTAAAAATGCCAAAGATATTTGACAAATGGACAAGCTATTCTAGAAAGAATAGTTATGCTAGAAATCTAGAATTTGATGAAACTATAAAATGCTTAGAAGAATTTATTGACATAATAGTACCAGTGGCTGTATAAAACCAAATATATTTTAGGTAGTATTTAGGTAGCAAAATTATGAAGAATATAAATAAGTTTTAAATTAATATGATCCAAAAAGGTAAAAATCATTTGATTTTAAAGTAAATTACCACATTCGATTGACTATTGTGGCAATATACCAAAATTTAAGCAAGAATTAGGCAAGATATATTGAATTTAAATACGAATAGTAGTATCTATCGCATCTCCTTTTTTAATGCACCAGCACCAGGAGTTTTAAAAGGTTCTAATTTATTGTAAAATTTTCTTAGATTGAAATCCCAATGCTTTTCAGCATAGTTAATAACAGTTTTAATCAATTTTTAAATATCTGTTTTATATCTATCACATAAATTAGTTTTATTTATTTCGTTACGCCATTTTTGATATAGGGTTTCATCTAAATCAACCAATTCAACATTCCATAATAAAGTTAAATATACTTGTCTATCTCGGTAAGTTTTACATTGAAAGATGACAGATTTGCTGTAATTGATTATTTGAATGGAATGTTATATAATAAAATAGATGATGAAAAAATAAAAAGAGCTAGAAATAGAATGGAACAAGTTCTTGATAATAGTGTTAGTTCGTCAGATGCTATAGAGGATAAAAACAACCAATTTGCTGTTTATAAAAATAAAGTAATAGATTTATCTAAGATAAACTTAGATGATTTAAAGAAAAAATTAGAAACTACGCCTTATAGAGCAATTGAAATTGATGATCTTAAAGAATACATTGAACGTGCTCTTAAACAAATGATTAACATGAATGTTACAAGACAAAATTTTCTGAGAGATATAAAAATATTGTAGATAGGTATAATGCTGGTAATTCACAAAATGAAGATTATTATAATCAATTAATTGATTTAATTAATTCATTGAAAAATGAACAAAACAGAGCTAACTTAGAAGGATTAACTGATGAAGAATTAGAATTATACGTTCTTCTTAAGAAGGATAAAAAACTAACAAAAGAAAAAGAAGATTTATTAGTTGTAGATTGGTATAAAGATTTAAATACAACTCTAAGAGTTGAAAATGCAATTGCAATGTCATTGAATCATGATTTACCAGAAAGCTATGATAAAACTTCGTTTGAGAATATTATATTAATGATTCTAATGCATTTTATTGATATGGCAGTTAATTCTTATGGATGGATTTCAAATAAAAATACTAAGGAGGTTTGATTATGGATTTTGAAAAATATGGTATTGAAAAAGATACAGTTAAGAACATATTAGGATATATATCTAGTGGTGATATAGCAATTCCTGAACTTCAAAGACCATTTGTATGGACATCAAAACAAATAACAGAATTAATAGATTCATTATATAATGGATTACCAACTGGATTTATTGTTGTTTGGAATAATGATAATGTTAAATTGAAAGATGGAAAAATAAGTACAGGAAAAAAAATAATTATTGATGGGCAACAAAGAATTACTGCTTTAAGATCTGCTTTATTAGGTGAAGCAATTATTACTGAAGATTATAGTACTAAAAGATTTATAGTCTCTTATAATCCATTCACTGAAAAATTTGAAACTCATAAACCTATACACGATAAAAGCCCAAAATGGATTAAAGATATATCAATTTTCTTTAAAGAGCAAGGAGTAGAACTATTTAAGTTTATTGAAGATTATGTTGAGAAAAATCAAGATATAACAAAAGAAGAATTATTAACAAAAATTAAAAGAGTTCAAAATATAGTATTAAGAGAAATAGGTAGAATTAATTTAAGTTCAAAATTATCAATTAGTGAAGCAACAAATATATTTAATTTAATGAACAGCAAAGGAACAAAACTAGGACAAGAAGACTATATTATGGCAAAATTATCTTCTGATAGTGAGCATGATGGATATTATTTATGGAAAACGATAGACTATTTTTGTAAAGGGATGCAAGATAATAGATATGTTCAAGATATACCATCAACTGATAAAGATTTTGCTAATACAGAATATTATGATGCAATTAAATGGGTTGGTAAGTATAAAAGTAACATCTATGCTCCGACATACAATGATGTGTTAAGGGTTAGTTATTCTCATATTTTTAATGATGGATTATTAAAAAGATTATCTGAATTATTATCCGGAAGAAATTTTAAAACAAAAACTATTGACGACTCTGTTGCAACAGAAACATTTAAGACTATAAAAGAAGGTATATTTAATTTTGTTAACGAGCATAATTTTAAAGAATTTAATATATATATTGAGGGAACAGGTGTTAAATACAAAAAATTAATTAATTCTCAATCTACTATTAATAGTGCCTATATTATGTATTTGTTATTAAAAAATACTAATGAATTACCAAAAATGCAAATAAGTAATTACGTGCAAAGATGGTATATTATGTCTTTATTATTAAGAAGATATTCTGGATCAAGTGAAACTATTATTGATCATGATTTGAAACGAATTGCGGAAAAAGGATTTGTCAATTATTTTAATGAAATAAAGTCAACTCAATTAAATAATGATTTTTGGAACTCTGTATTAATTCAAGATTTAGAAACTAGTAACAGTTTATCGCCAGCATATCTTGTATATTGCGCTGCACAAATTAAAAATAAAGCACATTCACTATTTTCTTCATCAAAAGAGATTGAATCATTAATCAAAATTAAAGGTGATACTCATCACATATTCCCTAAAGAATACTTGATGGAAAGTGGAATAACTGACAAAGAAAAATATAATCAAGTATGTAATTATGTATGGATTGATACAACCGATAATATAGGTATTTCCGATACAGCTCCAAAGATTTATTTTAATGATGTTTTAAATAATTGTACTAAAGATAATACATTGGGTTTAGTAAAAAGTAAAAAGGAATTTTATGATAATTTAAATGAAAATTGTATTCCTGAAGGAATAATTAATTATACTTATAGTGCATATGATAAATTTTTAAAGCAAAGAAGACAATTAATTGCAAAATATATAAAAGATTATTATGAATCTTTATAGGTTTATATCATTTACGTCACTTAAACGTGTGAGGTAACACACCCAAAACAAGTGTCGTAAGTGTCACAATATGAATATTAGTTGATTTGAATTGCAATATAATTATAAATTAAACATCATTCGACAAGAATTTTGTAAAAAAGAGTATAATACATATTATAAGGAGAGGATTATATGGAACCAAAAGAAGTCATAGAAGCCATTGAATATGTAAAAAAATATAAAACAGAAACAAATAGAATTGAAGTTAAGAAAGCTCTTGGTGGCTTTCCAACTTGCTATGATACTTTTTCTAGTTTTTCTAACAAGTATGGTGGCATAATAATATTTGGTATTGATGAAGATAAAGATTTTGAAATAACTGGCGCATATGATATAAATGATTTGCAAAAGAAAGTATCTTCTCTATGTAAAGATTCAATGGAACCAATAATCAGACCTGATATACTACCTTTAGAATATGAAGGAAAACAATTGCTTGCGGTTAAAGTTGATGAAATATCTCAAAACAAAAAACCTTGCTATTATAAGCCTAGAGGATTAAGAGGTGGATCTTATACACGAATTGGTGATAGTGATTCACTTATGACAGATTATGAAATATATGCTTTACAAAGTTATAAAGACCATATTTTTGAAGATATTAGACCTAATAAAAGAGCTAGTTTAGATGATTTAAACAAAGAATTATTAGAAGAATATATTAATAAAGTGAAAATGGAAAAACCTAATTTTGCAAAGAATGATTATAATAAATGTTTAAAATTAAGTGGAATAACTGATATAAGTGAAGATAATATTTATCCAACTTTAGCTGGTACACTTATTTTTGGAGAATATCCACAAAGCTTTTATCCACAATTGTTTATTGCTTGTGCTGTTATTCCAGGGACAGAATTAGGAGATGTAGGTACTTTAGGAGAAAGATTCATAGATAATAAAAGAATCGAGGGAACTATTGAAGAAATGCTAGAAGGCACTATGAATTTTTTACAAAGAAATATGAAAACAAGTGTCATAATTAATTCTGAAGGTAGGAGAACAGATCGCACAGAATATCCAATGGAAGCATTAAGAGAGGCAATAGCCAATGCCTTAATTCACCGTGATTATAGTACTCAAACAGAAAATGCTTATATCTCCGTATACATGTATAATGATAGAATTGAAATAATAAATCCTGGTGCTTTATATGGAGCTAATAGAATAGAAAAACTAGGTACAGCAACTACTATGGAAGCAAGAAATACAACTATAGTAAGAATACTAGAAGAAAAAGGATCTGTTATTGAAAATAGACACTCTGGTATTCCTACTATGATACGTGAAATGAAAAATTATGGATTACCAGAACCTGAATTTTATGAAGAAAGAGATAGTTTTAAAGTAATCTTTAGAAATACAAATGTAGTTCATGGTGGACAACAAAGTGGTCAAGTAAGTGGTCAAGTAAGTGGTCAAGTATCTGAATATCAAAAATTAGTATTAGAATACTGTTCAACACCTAAATCAATGGTTGAAATAAAAGATTATCTTAAGATTAATTCTAGAAGGTATGTTAGAGAAAAAATTATTAAACCTTTGATAGATAATGGTCTTTTAAGTTATACAAATAAAAATCATATTAATGCAAGTAATCAAAAATATGTAAATCGAGTAGAAGCAGTGACTAGTGTTAATGATAATATAAGAATGTACAAAAAATAGTATAATTATTATGTAAATTTTTAATGTTCCTTAACTTTTGTATTTTATACTTTGAGTGTTAAAAAAGAAAAGGAGAAAAATTATGCAAAGAAAAACCAAAAATATTATATCTATTGTTATTATTTTATTACTATGTGGAAGTATTGCTTTTACTGGATATTTAAGTACCAAATCATCTAATACTAGTAATAGCAATAATATGCCAAACACGAGTCAAAATGGAAGTGAGCCACCAGAAATGCCTAATGGTAATAGTGAGGGAGAGCCACCTGAAAAACCTGAAGGTGAAATGAATGGTGAACAAGGAAATGGTAATTCAAATATGGAAGAACCACCAGAGAAACCTGATGGGGATAATGATATGGGAACTCCACCAGATATGCCAAACAATAATGATGATATGGAACAAATGGAAGAACAACAAGAGAATAATACAGACAATAATTATGTTTACTTAATCCTTTTTGGAATAGAAAGTTTAACCCTATCTATTATTGTACTTTACTTAATAATGTCAGGATTTAATAAAAAGACTTTAAAAGAAACATTTGCTAATACAGATAAAATAGTAATCTATATTTTAGGGGTAATTATTTTAACAAGTGGACTTACTTTTACTGAAAATTTAATTGCTAACAAATTTAAAGATAATACAAATTTTAATGATAATTCTAATCAAGGTATGAAAGCAGGACAAAATACAAATATATCATATTCGGCTGTAAAAGAAATTACTAAATCAACAACGGAAACTAGTGGTGAATATGAAAGTTCTAAAAAAGATGAAAATGCTATTTTAGTAAGTGGAGATATTGATGTAACTCTATCAAATATAAGTATAGATAAAAGTGGCGATTCAGATAGTGGCGATAACACCAGTTTCTATGGTACTAATTCAGGTGTTATTGCCAAAGATGGAGCAAACTTAACACTTAAAAATATAACGGTAAATACTAACGCAACAGATGCGAATGGTGTATTTAGTTATGGTGGAAGTGCAACAACAAATAATACAAATAGTGATGGTACACAAGTAACGATTAGTGATTCTACCATAACAACAACTAAAGATAACTCTGGAGGAATTATGACAACAGGTGGAGGAGTTATGATTGCTAAAAATCTTACTATTAATACTGCTGGTGTATCTAGTGCAGCTATTAGATCTGATCGTGGAGGAGGAACAGTGAGTGTTGATGGTGGAACATATAAGACAACTGGTGCAGGTTCTCCAACCATTTATTCGACTGCTGATATAACAGTGAAAAACGCATCTTTAATTGCTACTGCATCAGAAGGTGTGGTAATTGAAGGAAAGAATAAAATCACCCTTGAAAATGTAACTTTAACTGATACTAATAATAAATTAAACGGACAATCTACTACTTATAAAAATATTTTTCTATATCAATCTATGAGTAGAGATGCTAAGGCAGGTTTATCAGAATTTAGTGCTACTGATTCAACAATAACTACAAATAAAGGTGATACTTTCTATATTACGAATACAAGTTCAAAAATCACTTTAAAAAATAATAAGTTTATAAATAATGATTCTACTGGTAACTTTTTAAGAGCAAAAAAAGACTCTTGGGGAAATGATGGTTCAAATGGTGGTATCGTAGAATTATTAATGGAAAATCAAGAAGCAAAAAGAAATATTGTTATAGATTCTATTTCTACTCTTGATATGACTATGAATACAAACTCTTATTATGAAGGAACAATAAATGGGGAAAATACTGCTAAAGAAATAAAAGTAAAATTAGATAAAACATCTAAAATTAAATTAACAGGTGATAGTTATATAACGTCTCTTGATAATGCTGATAGTAGTAATAGTAATATTGATTTTAATGGATATAAATTATGTGTAAATAAGAAAGCAATTAACTAAAAAGATATAAATAAAATTTTATGAGATAAATAGTAATTTGTAGAAGTGGAGATGTAATATGAGTAAAAATAGAACTAACTATTATTATAAAAGTAAAAGATATA
>CANRCS010000051.1 GCA_947629195.1 uncultured Bacilli bacterium
ATAAACATTTCTATCACTTCCTAAAAGTACGGGTATAAATTCTTGATTTTCCATAACTATTCTCCTTTAATTATTTATGATATGTTTCGTTATTTAATATTTTAAATGCTCTATATATTTGTTCTAATAACATAACTCTGAAAAGTTGATGTGGGAATGTTAATTTTGAAAAAGATAAGGAATAATTAGATAGTTTTTTAATATCTTCATGTAGACCGCATGAACCACCTATTATAAAAGTTATATTGCTATTTTGAGTAGTAAATATATTATCTATTTTTTTTGATAATTCTACTGAATCTAACATTTTTCCATCTATTTCTAAAGTTATTATGTAATCTTTATTATTAATATATTTTAGTAATTTATCTTTTTCTTTTTGTAATGTTATATTTGGATTATCTGTTGCTTCATCATTTACTTCAATTATTTCTAATTTGCTATATTTACTTATTCTTTTTTTATATTCTTCTATCGCACTATTAAGGTATGTTTCTTTTATTTTTCCAACACAAATTATTTTTATCATTTTATACCTCTATTAGTATGCTTTCCTTTTGTTTTGCTACCATAATATTATTTATGTGTTTATTTTCTTTTTCAAGTGCATTATATAAACTTTCAAGTGCTTTTTCTTCAGTATTATTATCTTCTGATAAATGGGCTAAAATAATATGTGATGTTTGTTCACCTGTTAGTTTTGATAAATAATATGAACTATCTTTATTTGACAAATGACCTTTATCTCCTAGTATTCTTTGTTTTAAATAGTATGGATATTTTCCATCTATTAACATTTCCAAATCGTGATTACTTTCAAAGATATATACATTTTTATTATATATATCTTTGAAATATTTTTTATTTATATATCCTGTATCTGTTATATATACTAATTCTTTATCTGCTTTTATGACAAATCCCATAGAGTCATTTGTATCGTGTGATGTTTTGATAACATTAATTTTTATGTCATTAATAATTATATTCTCACTTTCAATAAATTCGTGATTTACTATATTTAATCCTAATTCATCATACATTATCTTACTTAAATAAATTTTCGTATTATGTTTTTTTATAAAGGTTTTAAGTCCTCCTACATGGTCTATATGTGTATGGGTAATTAATATTGCATCTATATCATCAATATTAACTCCAATTTCATCTAATTTTTTAGTGAGCGCTAATTGAGATATTCCTAAATCTATTAATATTTTTGTATTTTTGTACTCAATGTATGTTGAATTTCCTTTTGAACCACTTGCTAAAACTACTATTTTCATCTTTTTTGACCTCTCAAATATGGTAGTGGGTCATGTGATTCTCCGCCATGATATGGAGGACCACCTGTCCAAATTTCAAAGTGAAGGTGAGTACCTGTCGATTGTCCTGTATTACCCATACCACCTATTACTTGTCCACGTGCAACAGTTTGACCTACTCTTACGTTTACTTTTGACATGTGTTCATATGCAGTATAATATCCATTATTGTGATTAATTACTACATAGTTTCCCATGGCATTACTATATTTTGATTCATATACAACACCATTATTAGATGCATATATTGGTGAACCAAGACCTGTTCCTGCTATATCTAAACCACGGTGTAAGCGTCCCCATCTATAACCATATGGACTACTTAGAGTATAACCTTGAATTGTTGGCCATCCCCAACTACTTGTATCCCCAACAGTTGGCACTACTTTTCCACCTTTAACAATTATTGCATTTATTGCAGGTTTTAGTTGTTGACTACTAACATTAACAACGGTAATCATTTCACCATTTACATATCTTTCTTTTTTAGTAATTCTATCTAACCCATTTTCCCCTGCTTGTAGTTCGTATTCTTGACCTACAATCATAGTATCATCATATCTACTTTCAGTTTCATAAGATTTTACACTATCTTCTACAACGTGTTTATCTACAATTAAGTTAAACTGTGGGTCGATTAATCCAATTACTACTTCTTGTCCTTGGAATAAAAGATTATCTGCATCTGTGAATTCTGGATTTGCAATCAAAAATTCTTCAGGACTTAACATATTGTTAAATGCTACTTGAGTTATAGTATCTCCTGCTTGAACAGTATACGTTTTTTGTTTTTCAGTAGTTCCAAATAACAAGAATTTAGTTAATTCATCTACATCTGTAAATATATCATTATCTACTGAGATATAATCTTCTTTTATTGTTATATCTTCTTCAAATTGTATATTTTCTATTATTGAACCTGTTTCTTGTATTTGTAATTGTTTGTTATCTAAATATAATTCATAATCTTCTTCATCAATAAATGCTTTTATACATTTATCCATTGCTTTAGTAAATACTTTTTTATCTAATGTGTATATTGTAGTATCTACATCTTCCCCTTTTATTGTTATTTTATATCCTTTTATTGTAAATGGTTTTAAATCTTTAATTTTATTATATACACTTCTTACACTTTCTACTTTACTATCATAAGTTTTATATGGTTTAATTTCTAAACCTTTTGGAGAATATACATTTTTAACATCATATTTTCTTTTTAGAGCCGTTTGTTGTTTATCAATATATAATTCTAATTCTTCTTTTGATTCAATAACTCCTATATCTTCACCATCTAAATATACTTGATATACTTCTTTTACTACATTATCTGTGGTTCTACTTGTAAATCCAGTTATAAATAAAATACTTAGTAGTAAAATACCTGATATAAAAAATGGTATAGATTTTAATATTTTATTCATTGACATCCTCCTCATCTACTTTTTTCTCATAATTTGTAAATGTAGAATAGTTTCTTTTAAATAATAATTCTATTGTATCTGTTGCTCCATTACGATGTTTTGCGATAATTAGTTCACTCAAACTTATATCAGGATGTATGGCAGCTTTTTTATTGTAGTAATCATCTCTATATAGGAAACCAACTATATCTGCATCTTGTTCGATTGAACCAGATTCTCTTAAATCGCTCATTATAGGTCTTTTATCATCACGAAGTTCCACAGCACGAGATAATTGAGCTAGAGCAATTACTGGAACGTTAAGTTCTAGTGCCATAGTTTTAAGCAATCTTGAAATTTCTGAAACTTCTTGTTGACGGTTACCAGCATATTTTGGTGAACCTGACAATAATTGTAAGTAGTCGATTATTACTACTCCAAGACCATCATCAGATGAGGCTAATCTTCTACATTTAGCTCGTATTTCATTGGCAGTTAATCCTGGTGTGTCATCTATATACATTTTTGAATCTGCTAATATACTGATTGCTTCACTTATTCCCTCCCAATCTTTTGAATCTAAGTTACCAGTTCTTATTTTAGTACCTTCAACTTGTCCAATTGATGAAAGCATACGCATAGCAAGTTGTTCTGCACTCATTTCTAGGTTGAATAAAGCAACAGTTTTACCAGAATTTATTGCAATGTTGGTTGCTAGATTAAGAGCAAATGCAGTTTTACCCATAGCAGGACGAGCAGCAATAACAATAAATTCGCTACCATGTAATCCTGATGTTAAATTATCTAAATCGTGAAATCCAGTTGCAATTCCTGTTATGTTACCTTCATTTTTTGCAAGTTCTTCTAGTATCATTTGTGCACTTGTAACAACTTGTCCTATACTTTTAAATTCACTTGCTCTCCTATTTTTAATTACATTTAAAATCTTCTTTTCAGCATCATCTAATATTTCATTAGTTGAATCATTTGCTTCATAACTTGTCGTAGTTATTTCTGTTGATACTTCTATTAATCTTCTAAGAATAGCTTTATCTCTTACAATTTCAATATAATAATCAACGTTTGCGGCAGATGGAACTGAGTTTACCACTTCAGTTATATATTCTACTCCACCTATTTTATCTAAATATTTTTTACTATTTAATGCTTCTATTACAGTTGTTAAATCTATCGGTTTTTTCTCATCATATAATTCTTTTATTACTTCAAAAATTTTAGCATGACTATCTAAATAGAATAATTCTGGGTATAATTCTTCTGTTGCCCTATTTATTGCATATTTAGATAAAAACATCGAACCTATAACTGATTGTTCTGCATCTATACTATGTGGTAAAACTCTTTCTTGCATTATTACACTCACCTTACATTAATTTTCTTTTATTACTTGTACCTTAATTTGAGCTACAACATCTTTTCTAAGCTCTATATTGATAATATGAAATCCTAAACTTGTAATAGGATTTGAAAGTTTTATTTTTTTCTTGTCTATCTTTATTCCATGTTTACTTAATTCTTCACTAATTTGTTTAGTAGAAATACTACCAAATACTTGGTCTTGTTTTCCAGTTTTTAATTTAAATACAATATTTATTTTAGATAATTTATCTTTAATTTTTAAATTTTCTAATTTATCTTGTTCATCTTTTTCTTTTTCTAATTTATTTTGAGTATCTAATCTTTTTTTACTCGTTTCTGTCAAAGCAACTGCATATCCATTTTTGATTAGATAATTTTGTGCATATCCTGCTTTTACTTCTTTTATTTCATTTTTCTTTCCTTGACCTCTTACATCTTTTATAAAAATTACTTTCATATCAAAACCTCCTATTGTTTTGAATTTTTATTTATTATTTTCAATAATTCTTTTTTTGCATCAAGTAGATTTGTATTATACATTTGACAAGCTGCTTCGGTTTTATGTCCTCCACCACTTAATTTTTCCATTATTTTTTGTACGTTTATATCACCTAATGACCTTGCGCTTATTCCAATTATATTAGTGTTGATTTTACCAATACAAAATGATGCTTCGATATTATCAAATTGAAGTAGACTATCTGCGATTTTAGCTAGTTGTTCTTTGTTATATATTTCTGTTTTTTTACCAACTGCAATCGCATATATTCCATTTATTATCTCAGTGTTAAATATTATTTTTTGCATATCGATATATTGTTTTAAATCTTCTTTTAATAAATATTGAACTTCTTTTGTTTCTGCTCCTTGTTTAGTAAGTTTTGCAGCAACTTCATGAGTTCTTTCTGTTGTTCTAATTGTAAAATTTGAAGTATCTAGTGTTAATCCTGCTAACATTAAGGTTGCTATATAATTAGGTATATCAATATCTTCATTTGATAGTAAATCATATACCATTTCAGTAGCGCTAGATGCTTTATCATCAATATATTTTATTAAACAATTGTTAATAACATCTTTCCCTTCTATATGATGGTCTATCACTATTATATTTTTTGAAGATTTATATATATCAGGATTTTGTGACATTTCTTTTTTATGATGGTCTAAAAGAATTAATAATGTATTAGAATCTACTTCAATATTATTTAAACTTTTAATATCTATATTAGTATTTAAACTTTTTAATTTTTGAATTGCTCTTTTAGTTCCTAACTCTACATTTGTTTCATCTATATTTATATATACTTCTTTGTTTAAATGTTCTAAAAATATATATAGACCTACACAAGATGCAAGGGCATCTAAATCTATCTCATTATGTGGGATTAATACTATTTTTTCATACTCTTTTAAAGTTTCAATAAATGCATCATAAAATTTCTGTCTTCTTATCCTCATAGTATCAACCTTTCTATATGTATATTTAATTATACTATAAAATAGAAAAAATTGTAATGAGTACATTACAATTTTATATACTAATTTATTTTATTTTTATGTCATAAGAACTTGGCCCTTGAATACAATTTCCATCGATGTCAAATCTTGAACCATGACATGGACAATCCCAAGTTTTATCTTCCATATTAAATATTAAACTACACTTTAAATGTGGACATAAATTTCTAACTATATGTTCCTTTCCATTTTTATCGATGTAAATTCCAACATTAACTCCATTTCTATTTTCAAATTTAACTTTATTTTTATACCAAGGATAGTTTTTCTTTAGTTTTGTTACTGCAAATGCTTTACCGTTAAAATAACTGTTTACAAATAAATTTTTAATTTTATCCATACTTAAAGGTCTATCAGGTCTAAATAATTTTTTATATTTATTCTCTTTATTCAAAATAATATCGCTTATAATTTTTCCTGCTAAAGTTGCATTTGTCATACCCCATGTATTATAACCTATTCCAAGTAATAAATTAGGAGTATTTTTATTTAAAGGACCTATTAGTGGCAAATTATCACTTGTCATTAAGTCTTGATTAGTCCAATAGAAATCTATATTTCTACTTATATCTTTTTTTGTTTTATCAATAATCTTTTTATAATTTGAACATCTATCTAACTTATCACATAATTTATGTGATTCCCCTGCAAATATTACATATTTTTTATTATCATCATTATGATATCTTATAGATTTTATAGGATATGTATTAGTTATTGCATTAAATTTTTTAGTTTCATCTACTTTTGATGCAGTAACATATGATTTTTCTATATGTGTTTTTAAAGGAATAAATCCTGGTATAACAAAAAACGGATAATGACATGCAATAATAACTTTTTTTGCTTTAATTTTATATTTATCAGTATAACAAATATAATAATCATCTTTTTTACTTAACTGTGTTGCCTTAGTATTTTCATATATTTTTATACCACTTTTCATACAAATTTCTTTAAGTTTCAAAATATATTTTAGGGGATGAAAAACATAAGTATCATCTACTTTTATAGAATATTTACATTTAATATTTACAGGTATTTTCTTTTGGACTGTATATTTTACATTTGCTTTATCAAAAAATTTTTCTTCTTTCTTAAATTTTGGAATTTCTTTATCATCATTTGTAAAAACATATGAAGAATTTTTTTCCAAATCACAATCTATATTATAATTTTTAATGTTATCTACTACTAAATTAATAGCGTATTTTTGAGACTCTAAATATTTTTTTGCCACATTAAAATTAAAATTACTTTCTAATTTTTGATAAATCAACTCTTGTAAATATGTAAGTTTACCTGTTGTTCTAGAACTTACTCCAAATCCTACTTTATCTGCGTCAATTAATGCAATATCATACTTACTATCTTTGAGATAAAAACAAGAAGTAATACCTGTTAGACCTCCACCAATTATCAATATATCAACATCTAAGTTTTTATCTAGTTTCTTATTAATTTTAGGTTTAATATCATTTATCCAAATACTTTTATTTTCCATATCATCACCATTATTAATATGGATATAAAATTATTAAATATAACTA
>CANRCS010000052.1 GCA_947629195.1 uncultured Bacilli bacterium
TTTTCTAAATTGAAATCTATCTATTAAATTTTAAAACTCAGAACTTAAAAAGTCCCGAGTTTGATATCAATATGGTGGCTCCGAATGGAATCGAACCATCGACACAGGGATTTTCAGTCCCTTGCTCTACCGACTGAGCTACAGAGCCAAAAAAATGGCGGTTCCGACGGGATTTGAACCCGCGATCTTCTGCGTGACAGGCAGACATGTTGACCACTACACCACGGAACCGTTGGTTGCGGGAGCTAGATTTGAACTAACGACCTTCGGGTTATGAGCCCGACGAGCTACCAGACTGCTCCATCCCGCGATAAAAATTTAATGGCGGAGGAAAAGGGATTCGAACCCCTGCGCCGCTTTCACGACCTCCCGGTTTTCAAGACCGGTCCCTTCAACCAGACTTGGGTATTCCTCCAGTTAATTATATAATTATAAACAAATTATATGTCTAAAATTAGACGACATAAAAATTATAACATAACAAAAAAGTAAAAGTCAATATAAAATTTTCTTTTTTAACAAATGGAAGAATACACATAGATAGATGTATCCTTCCTATTTTTTCTTAATCAACTTTTTAATTTTTTTCTTGCTTATCTCACTTTCATAACTTTTAAATTCATATAAGTTATCTACAACCATTTTTAACTCGATGATTTTATCAGGATAAATTCTTTCTAATATTTTATTTTCTGGAGTTATAGTATAACAATATTCATTATATGAATTTTCCTGATACTCTTTATAATTATTTTTATTTATAAAGTAATTACGTTCTATTTTATAATAACCACTTTCATCTTTTTTTAAATCATATATTGGATAACATAACATTCTATCTATCTCATTTATAAACAGAATCTTTAAATTTCTCAAAACTATCACCCAATATATTATATGTGTATTTGACTATTTGGTACTTAAAAATTTTATTGTATCTTCATAAGTTTTAGCTTCATATATTTCTATATCATATTTATTTTTTTTCTTTTCTTCTTTTACTTCTTTAAAATTATCAGTAGGAGCTAAAAATATATCACATTTGTTAGTTACTGCTCCTCTAAGTTTATATTTAACTCCCCCTATTTCTCCAATATTACCATCTATATCAATCGTTCCAGTTCCACATATTTTTTTGCCATCATATAAACTTGTATTATTAATTTTTTCATATATACCAAGTGCTAACATCAATCCACCACTAGGCCCAGATTCATTTTCCTTAAAATTTATATCAATTTTAGGAGATGTTTTAATATTGTAGTTTGTAACTACTCCTATACCAGTTACTTTTTTACCTTCCATTTCTATTATTTCTGCTTCTTTAGTTTCACTTTTTTCATCTTTCATAACTTCAATTTTAACTTCATCCCCAACATTAAGTTCATCTAAAATATTTCTATACTCATCTGCATTATGAACTATTTTATTATTTGCCTTTAATATTTGGTCTCCTACTTCAAGAGTAGTATTTGCTTCATCAAATATATAAGATACTAAAACTTTTTCACCAGTAATTTTATAATCCTTATTAGATACTTTAAATGCGTTTATAGTAGCGTTATTTATAGATTCTTCTAACATTATTTTATTTAAATATAATTCACTCTCAAAATCATAATCTTCATCTTCTATTTTTTCAATATCCCAATGTGGTATTATATGTGAAAATATATAAGTTGCAACATTACCTTTAAGTTGATTTACATAACACATATTTACATTTAATTTTGTATTTGAGTTATCAGTAGAAATTCTATCATCTAAATTAATTGTTCCTCCTCCATTATAAACGTAGTATGGAAGTGGAAATGTAAAAATAATATATACCGCAATTAATATAAGAGCAAATTTATAATTTTCTTTTATAATCTTTTTTGCTTTAGCATATATTTTATTAATCATGTTTAACATCTCCTTTTATAATCTATATTTAATTATAACAAAAATCAGGTGAGTATATGAAAAAAAATTTAAATTCTTTTTTTATTTTATTAGTCACTATATTTTTAACTGTCGAAGTAATACTAAATTCTGAAGAAGTAATTGATAGTGCGAGATTTTCTTTTACAATATGGAAAGATAATATTTTTCCTACATTATTTCCATTTTTTGTTGCTTCTGCACTACTTATAAGATATGGATTTGTAGAAATTATTGGTGAAGTATTAAAACCTGTCATGTATAAATTATTTAAAATAAAGGGTGAAACTGCTTTTGTGTTAATACTTAGTATGTTAAGTGGTTTTCCATCAAGTAGTAAATATACGAAAGAATTATATGATAATGGAATAATTGATGAAAATGAAGCATCAAAACTTCTTACATTTACTCATTTTCCTAATCCATTATTTGTTATTGGTACTGTTGCAGTTATATTTTTAAATAATAAATTAGTTGGTTTTCTAATTTTAGCTTCCCTATATTTAGGAAATTTATTCGTAGGATTAATATTTAGAAATTATTATCCATCAAAAATGGGAAATAATAAAATATCTATAAAAAATATTAATGAAAAAATAAAAAAAAGGTATGAAAATAATAGTAATTTTGGAACAGTTTTAACTAATATATTATTAGATAGTGTAAATATGTTACTTCTTATTTTAGGAACTATCTCTTTATTTTTAATAGTAAATAAATTAATTACTAGTTTATTTAATTTTAATGATATTAATAGAGCATTATTTTCTGGACTTTTAGAGATGACTGGTGGATTAAAATATGTATCATTATTGGATATAAATTTAAATATTAAAGCTATTTTTACAACTATGATTTTAGCTTTTGGAGGATTATCAGTCCATACTCAAATTTATAGTATAATAGCAGATACTAAGATAAAGTACATTCCATTTTTAATTGCTCGTTTTATACATATTGTTATTAGTGGAGGGATAATTTTTGTTCTACTTCAAATATTTAATATTTAAAAAATATTGTATTTCTTATGAAACTAGTATATAATTGTTATATAATATCGTAGAATAAAGGGGCTAGAAAAGATGTTAAAAACTTTTGATTTTGAAAAACTACCAATCGTAGAAATTGTTAATGAAATAATAGTTGATTCAGTTAAAAGAAATGCAAGTGACATTCATTTTGATCCATATGATGATTTTTTAAAGATACGTATTAGAATTGATGGAGAACTGATAGATTATTCTAAAGTTTCTAATAATTATAAGAGAAATTTAATTACACGTATTAAAATAATATCTGGAATGAATATAACTGAAAGTAGACTTCCACAAGATGGAGCTATTAAGGCAACACTTCAAAATATAGATTTGGATTTGCGTGTATCTTCTCTTCCAACTAACAAGGGTGAAAAAATAGTTATTCGTATTCTTGATTATTCTATGAGTGCACAAGGTATAGAAAATTTAGGATTTAGTGATACTAATTTTAAAAAAGTTAAAAATATGATTTCAGTTCCAAATGGTATTATACTAGTTACTGGTCCTACTGGTTCTGGTAAAAGTACTACTGTTTACTCTATCTTGCAAAGATTAAATAAGGAAGATATAAATATAATGACTGTTGAAGATCCAATAGAAATGGATGTTGAGGGTATAAACCAAATTCAAGTAAATAGTGAAATTGGACTTACGTTTGCTGAAGTATTACGTTCTATTTTAAGACAAGACCCTAATATCATAATGATTGGGGAAATAAGAGATACTGAAACAGCTCAAATTGCAGTTAGAGCATCTATTACAGGACACTTAGTATTATCAACAATACACACCAATAACTCACTTAATACTATTGAAAGATTATTAGATATGGATGTTGAAAGATATTTACTAGGTGCAGCTTTAACAGGTATTGTTTCTCAAAAACTTGCCCGTAAATTATGTAATAAGTGCAAAAGAAAAAAGAAAACTACTGAATACGAAAAAGAAATATTTAGAAGAACATTAGGTATAGATGTAAATGAAATGTATGTACCAGGATCATGTGAAGAATGTAATGGTGGTTATAGAGGAAGAATTGCTCTACAAGAAGTATTATTAATAAATGAAGAAATAAGAGATGCAATTACAAATAATATTAAAAAAGAAGAACTAAGAGAACTAGTATATGATAAAACAGATACTATCACTATGTTACAGGATGGTTTAATTAAAGTTATTCATGGTATTACAACACTAGAAGAAGTATTAAAGTTAATTGAAGTTGATGATAATGTTCAAAATCATGGGGCAAATATAAAAATTGAAGAAATTTTAGAAAATGAAAGAAACGCTAATAAAAATTCAAATATGAATACTGATATAAGCTTTGGTAAATACGATAATGTTGATACAAATAATATCACATTTAAATCTATGAATAAAGAAAAGGGAAAAAATCTATTTGCTAAAAAAGAAGAGTTTATACCAGATATGAGCGCTAAACAAGATATAATTTTTGATGATAATGATAGTAAAAAAGAAGGAAAAATTACATCGTTTAATAAAGAAGAAAATAATGATGTTGTACTAGATGATAATGAGGAAATACTTGATTTTTAAAAGAAGTGAGCTTTCACTTCTTTTATTTTATAGTCTATAATACAATATTGGTTAAGGCATAGTTTAATAAACTACGAAATTGTTGATAAAGTATTAGTTAACGATTAAAATATTATTAGATATTAGACCTATGGAGGATGTTGTAGTATGAAGTTGAGTATTTTAGTAGGTAGAAATATAAGATATTATAGATATAAAAATGGTTATTCACAAGAAAAATTGTCTGAACTATGTTCAATATCAGATGTTTATGTAAGTGAAATAGAACGTGGGAAAAGTTTCCCACATGTTCAAGTATTAGAAAGAATAATCGATGTTTTAGAGGTAGAACCATATAAATTATTTGTTGAAGATACTGCCCTTATAAAATTACCAAGTAATATAAGAGATTATAAAAAAGTAATGTAAAAGAGATACATAAATTATATATCTCTTTTTATTATAAGCTGTATTATATTTAAAATTTGAAGAGAATTAATTTTTTCAAATTTATTTTTAATTTTTTTATATTCAAAAAATACCTTATATTTATTTCTATTTGAATAAATTTCAATATCATTTACAAAATAATTTTTGTATATAATATCTATTAATATTTTATAATTATTATTAATTAATTTTTCTTCTACAATCTTTATATTAAAATATATATTATTTTTTTTTATCATTTTTTGATGTAATACATAAATTAATGTTAAAATTTGTTTTTCTTTTAACGTTTTCAAATATAAGTTATCTATAAATTTTACTTCTCTATCAATTTTATCTAACATAATCCACTCCTACTTTATTTCATATTTTCATTAATATATTTAATCATATATTTATTTTCTTTTTTTTCATTATATATATCTTTTGAAATTTTAAGCATATTTAATAGTGTTAAATTGATATTATCCATAAAATCACCTATAAAACTATTATAATCAGTGACTAATGAGTACTTCATTTCAAAAGAATTTACTTTATTAAGCGTTATGTTAAAGAAATATAATTTTAACAAATTTATACTATCTATATAATTTAAATATTTTTTATATTCATAAACTTCACTATAAGTTGAAATATACTTATTTAATTTATGTATTAATACTTTTGAAAGTAGATAATCAATTCTTATATTTAATTCTTTGTTATTTAAATACTTTAAATCCCTACTTTCTTTTTTAATACTACTAATTGTTTTTAAAACATTATTATAGATTGAATCTACTTCATCAGATGTTATACTTGCGAATAAATCATTTAACCTTATTTCTATTATTTTTTTTAATACTACATCTTTGTTATTTAATGTTTTGATATAAATTCCCCCCTTAGTGAATCATTAGTTAATTAAACTAATGATTAAACTATTATACCACAATTATATCTGTTGAGAAATATTTTTTTAGTTCACATATAGTTAAATATTAAAAAAACAACCTATAAAGTTGTTGTTTTTTTAATATTTTTTAAGTCTTAATGAATTGAATACTACGGTTAAGCTACTTATCATCATGGCAAATCCTGCAAACATTGGATTCATACTTATATTAAATGGTTTTAATAATCCTATTGCAATAGGTATCATACATACATTATAGAAAAATGCCCAGAATAGATTTTGTTTTATATTTGAAATAGTTTTTTTACTAATAGATATTAGTGATATAATTTTTTCTAAATCATCATTCATCAAAATTACATCTGATGAATCAGCAGCAATATCAGTACCACTATTCATACTTACTCCTATATCTGCACTTACAAGTGATGGTGCATCATTTATTCCATCACCTACCATCATAACATTGTTACCATCTTTTATTAAATTTTTAATAACTTTTACTTTTTCTTGTGGCATAACATTTGATATTACATCTTTTATACCAATAGATTGTGCAATTATATTGGCAGTATTTTTATTATCACCAGTAAGCATTATTATTTTTTTATTTAATTTTTTTAAGTATTTTATTGTATCTTTTGCATTATCTCTTATAATATCTTTTACTCCAATTAAACCTAATACATTTTTATTTTCAATTACATAAACTATACTATTGCCTAAATTAGAAAGTTTTTTCTCATCATTTGTATAAGCATTATCTATTTTTAATTTTTTAAATAACTTATTATTTCCAATGTATATTTTATTTTTATCGATATTTGCTTCTAAACCTATACCTGAAATATTCTTAAAATTTGATATTTCGTCTAATTTTATATTTCTCTCTTCAATATAATTTATAAAAGCATTTTTAATTGGATGAGTAGATTTAGTTTCTATTGATGCTACCTTTTTTAT
>CANRCS010000053.1 GCA_947629195.1 uncultured Bacilli bacterium
CAATATTAGTTTTATACTGTTTAGAATTGTCATATTTTATTGACTTATGATTGATATTAATATATAATTTATTTATGATAAAGAGAATAGGGAGGATATGATATGAAGATCTTATTGATAAAATCAGGAAGAATACAAAGCTATGTCTTACCTACGACAGTTTCTGGTAGTTATTGGATAATTGATAATGATTCTAATAACAATAAAAGATATTTAATAAATATTATAGAATATAATGGAAAATGGAGAATTAATAGTAACTATGAAACGAAAATCATTGTAAATAATTCATATCAACAATCAATCCTTATATCTGATTATACGTATTGTTTTTTAGAAGTACAAAATGAAAAAAATGCTTTTATTCTATATTTCATGCCTACAATTGACAATAATGTGCAAAAACTAATCATGAAAAATTACGGAGAAATTACAATTGGAAGTTCTGATAATAATGCGATTGTTTATAGAAGTGGTTGTATTGCCCCTAATCATATAAAAATGACATATAAAAATGATGGATGGACAATTCAAAGTTTAGATAATAGATTTGGAACCTATGTTAATAATCATGCAATAAATAATGTTCATTTATTTCCTGGTGATGTAGTTTTTGCAATGGGTTTAAAAATAATTACAATAAATAATGAAATAATTATAAATAATCCAAATAACTTAGTTTCTTATAGTGAATCTCTTTTGACAATCGCACCACAAGTTAATTTAATACCTTTAGAAAATTTGGAAAAAGATAATGATAAAATAATAAATCTTTATAGCAAAGATCAATATTTTTTCAAAGCTCCTAGATTTAAGAACTCAATTATACCAAAAACTATAAAGATAGATCCGCCACCAAATAAAGAAGAACAAGAAGATATACCATTTATATATACATTAGGACCTATGATAACAATGGGAATGACATCTGGTGTTATGGGATTTGTATCCATCAATAATGTTATGAATGGTAAACAAGATTTATCTAGTGCAGCTCCAACATTGGTAATAACAGTTTCAATGTTAATGACCATGATATTGTGGCCATTATTAACAAAAAATTATAACAAAAATAAGAAAATCAAAAAAGAAGCAGAACGTCAAGAAAAATATTTAAAATATACTAATGAAAAAAAGATAGAAGTACAAAACGAAATTGAATCTCAAAGAAAAATTTTATATGAAAATCTACCTTCCCTAGAAGAAAATTATAATACAATTGTAGAGAAAAAAAGAAATTTATGGAATAAAAAAATTGAAAACGACGATTTTCTATTAATAAGATTAGGTATAGGATCAATCGATTCTTCAGTTACAATAGATTATCCTGAAGAACATTTTTCAATGGAAGAAGACAATCTTAAAAATACTATTAATGAAATCGTTTCTATTTCAGAAAAGTTAGTAAATGTACCATTATCACTATCACTTACTCAAAAATTCATTACTGCTATTCTTGGTGATGAAAATATAACAAAAGCTTTTATTAATGGATTAATTCTACAAATAATGGCTCAACACAGTTATGATGATTTAAAAATCGTCGTTTTCACAAGATCAGATAAAAGTTCTAAATGGGATTATTTAAAATTATCACCTCACTGTTGGAATAACTCTAAAACTATTAGATTTTTCGGTATAAATATTGATGAAATAAATCAAATTTCAAACTATATTGAAGAAGACTTTTTTAGAAGAAAATATAAAGAATCTGGCGATTCATTAACAGAAAATAGCTTAGATTATAAAAGTTACTCACCTTATTATGTAATAATTACAGATGATTTTGAAACAATTAGAAATGTTGGAATAATTAGAGATGTATTATCTCAAAAACAAAATTTTGGATTTAGTCTAATAATAAATCAAGAAACTATTTCTAGATTACCTAATGAATGTACAACATTTTTAAATATATCAGAAGAATCTTCTACCTTATTAGAAAGTGATTTCTATATGAATAATCATAAAGATTTTACTCCAAATTTATTAAATAATATTAATATGGAACAAATTTCTATATTATTATCAAATATACCAATTGAATTTACAAAGGGAATGTATGATTTACCAGATGAAATTTCATTTTTAGAGATGTATGGTGTCGGTAAGATTGAACAATTAAATTCACTAAGTAGATGGACAGAAAATGATGTAACACATACACTTCAAGTACCTATTGGTGTTAATCAAAGTGGAGATTTATTTAAACTAGATTTACATGAAAAAGCGCATGGACCACATGGTTTAATTGCAGGTATGACAGGTTCAGGTAAATCAGAGTTTATCATGACATTTATTTTATCGATGGCCGTTAATTATTCTCCAGAAGAAGTAAATTTTGTATTAATTGACTATAAAGGTGGAGGACTTGCTGGTGCTTTTGAAAATAAAGAAACCAATCTTATACTTCCACATTTAGCAGGAACTATTACAAACCTTGATACAATAGAAATGAATCGTGCATTAGCATCTATTGAAAGTGAATTAAAAAGAAGACAAAAAATATTTAATAAAGCACGTGAAATATCTGGAGAAAGTACAATAGATATATACAAATATCAAAGATTACATCGTGAAGGAATTGTTAGTGAAGCAGTATCCCACCTATTTATTATATGTGATGAATTTGCCGAATTAAAAACACAACAACCTGATTTTATGGATCAATTGATAAGTACTGCACGTATAGGTCGTAGTTTAGGTGTCCATTTGATTTTAGCAACACAAAAACCAAATGGTGTAGTCGATGCACAAATTTGGAGTAATGCAAAATTTAGAGTATGTTTAAAAGTTCAAGATAAAGCAGACAGTATGGATATGATAAAAGTTCCAGATGCAGCAGCACTAAAAGAAGCTGGTAGATTTTATTTGCAAGTTGGATATAACGAGTTCTTTGCACTTGGACAATCTGCATGGTGTGGTGCGAAATATGTTGAATCAGATAAATATAAAAAGAAAGTTGATACATCAATAAATTTTGTAGATAATATTGGAAATATAATTAAAAGTATAGATTATAAACCTAAAAATACAGGAAAAGTTTTAGGAGAAGAATTACCAAATATTGTTAAGTATTTATCTGATATTGCTAAAAAACAAAATATTTTTATTAATAAATTATGGCTTGATAAAATTCCTGAATTCATATATGTCGATGACCTAAAGAAAAAATATGGTTATAAAACACATAAATTAGATATTAATCCAATAATTGGGGAATATGATGATCCATCAAATCAAATGCAAAATTTACTTACACTTCCATTAAGTGAAAATGGTAATACAATTATTTATGGTAGTGCAGGAAGTGGTAAAGAAATATTAATAAATACAATAATATACTCTACAATTATTACACATAGTGTAGACGAGGTAAATTTTTATATATTAGATTTTGGAACAGAAACTACTAGAGTGTTTGATAAAGCACCACATATTGGCGATATATTATTTATAAACGATACAGAAAAAATTAGTAATTTATTTAAAATGCTAAAAGAAATAACAGAAAAAAGAAAAAACCTATTTGCAGATTATAATGGTGATTATCAATATTATTGTAAAAATAGTAATAATCCACTTCCATTAATAGTTGTAATAATCAATCATTATGAATCATTTGCTGAAACATATGAAGAATATAGTGATATAGTATTACAACTAACTAGAGACTGTCTAAAATATGGTATAGTATTTATAATAACTGGATATGGTGTTAATTCAGTAAGATATAGACTTGCTCAAAATTTTAAACAAATATTAGTATTACAATTAAATGATGATATGGATTACGCATCACTATTAGGAAATACACATGGAGTAGTTCCATCGCAAATTGTCGGTAGAGGACTAATAAAATTAGATAATATATATGAATTTCAAACTGCATATCCATTTAAAAAGGATAGAGTTGGTGAATACTTAAAAATAATATCATTAAAACTTAGTCAAATATATAATAAGACCGCACCAAGAGTTCCAATATTACCAGATGTAGTAGATTACAATTTTATTAGTAAAGAACTTAAAACACTTAATAATGTACCAATTGGTGTAGAAAAAGATACATTAAAAATTTCTAATTTTGATTTTAAATCTAGATTAATTACGCTTGTATCTTCACAAGAAGATAGTATACTTAAAGTATTTGCATCAGGATTAATGTATGAATTATCTAAATTAGATAATGTAAACTTAATAGTTATCGATGTACTAGAAATAATAAATACTAAATTAATAAATAATAATTTAAAATATTATAATAAAGACTTTGAAGCTGTTTTTGAAAACTTATATAATTACACTTTAAAAATGAATGATGTTTACAAAGAAAATAATTATGATGATGATTCATTGAATAATTATCCAAATACAGTATGTATGATTGTAGGTGTAGAACAATTTTTAAGTAGATTATCTAGTGATATGAAATTAAAAATAGATGATTTTATGGGAAAAAGTAAAAGTCATAAAAAATTAAATATAATATTTGTAGATACAATTGATAAAATTAAAGCAATAGAATATGAAAGTTGGTACAGAGGATCTGTAAGTAATAATAATGCAATCTGGTTAGGAAATGGAATAACAGAACAATTTTCAATTAAATTATCTAAAACTCCAAAACAATTGTATGATGAAATACCTGAAAATTTTGGTTATATAATTAAGTTAGGTATTCCAACACTTATAAAATTAATCGAAATTGATAATGTCGATGATGACGTTATATCAATTGAGGAAATATAGAGGTGAAATACATGGATAAAATATTAATTGAAGTATATGTACCTATAATGGAAGATAAATACGATGTATTTATTCCTATAAATAAAAACTTACAGTCAATTATACAATTATTGAATAAAGCAATTAATGAAATGACTAATGGTCTTTATAATGTAAAATCTACAATGTTATGTGATAAAATCACTGGAGCTGCTTATGATATGAATAAAATTGTTAAAGATTCAGGATTAAAAAATGGTTCAAAAGTATTATTAGTATAATTTAGAACATATTCTAAGATACTTATTTGAATATAAATAGAAAGTATAGTAAAAGAGAACTTTGAGTTCTCTTTTACATAATATAAATTTTATTTGATTTCACATTTTTCTAGCTTCTTATTTCTTATTATATGTTAAGTAATACATTATATTTTGTACATATTTGAAAATATTATTAAAAATAGTAAAAAAACATCGAAAAATGTGGTAAAATATAAATTGACTAATAATAGAGGTGGTTCTATTGGAAAAATTTGTAAATGTTACTACACTAATTTGGGCAATACTTGCAGTAATAATTATATTAACTATTATTATAATTATAGTAAAAAATAAAAAAATAAAAAAATTAAAAGACCATATTGAAGAATTAGAAGTAGAAAAAAACATGATTGTTAATGCTCCTGTGTTAACTGAATTATCTAAAGTTCAAAATTTAGTTAAAAATGAAAGAATGACAGATAGATATAATAAGTGGAATAAAGAAATAACTGTTTTAAGAGATAAGAGTATACCACATATTACAGATATGATACTAGAACTTGATACTTTAATGGATAAAAAACAATATAAATTGACTTTGAAAAAAATAACTTGTATCGAAATAGAAATATATAAATCAAAGAAAAAAGCAGATTATTTATTAGATGAAATGCAACTTATTACATCTAGTGAATCTAGAAATAGAGATTATATTACAAAATTAAAAGCACAATATAGAGAAGTAATTCAAAAATTCAATAAAAATCAAAAAGATTATGATGATATTGCAGAATCTATAATATTACAAATGGAAAATATTGAAAAAAGATTTAAAGCATTTGAAGAATTACTTGAAAATAATGAATATGATGAAGTAGAGAAATTAGTTGATTCATTAGATGAAATGATTAAGAATATCACTGTTGTAGTAGAAGAAGTTCCATCTATTGTATTAATGGGTAAAAATATTATTCCTACTCGTATAGAAGAAACAACTAAAGCATATGAAAAATTAATCAAAGATGGTTTTCAACTAGAATATATGAATTTTGAATATAATATTAGTGAAATTGAAAAGAAAATTCATGGTATATTTGATAGAGCAAAAATTTTAAATATAGAAGATAGTATATTAGAACTTAAAACAATGATTGAGTATTTTGACTCTGTTATGAACGATTTTGATTTGGAAAAACGTAGTAGAAAAGTATATAATGAAACTTCTAAAGTTGTTATTTCTAAAATTAAAAAACTAGAAAAAATTATGAGTGACTTATATTTGCAATTAGATGATTTAAAGGTTAGTTATGATTTAACTAAAGAAGAGTTGGATGTATTACAAGCAATAAATAAAGATTTAGAGTTAGTACATAAAGATTATGATACATTAAGAATGCACAGTAATAATAAAACTTTTGCATACTCTAAATTAAATAAAGAAATAGATGTTCTTAATGTTAAAACTTCTAAAATAGAAGATAGGCTAGATTATTGTCTTGAAACATTAGGTACTATGAAAGATGATGAATTAAGAGCTCGTGATCAATTAAAAGAAATTAGAACTATATTAAAGGAAGCTAAATATAAAATAAAAGAATATAAATTACCTATAATTACAAATAATTATTTTATAGAATTACAAGAAGCAAATGATTCGATAAAAGAAGTTGCTTATGAACTTCAAAAAAAGCCAATAAATATAAATACTCTTAATGTTAGAGTAGATACTGCTCGTGATTTAGTGCTTAAACTATATAATACTACTAATGAAATGGTTAAAACAGCAAAATTAGCAGAAATCGCAATTAT
>CANRCS010000054.1 GCA_947629195.1 uncultured Bacilli bacterium
TTTGTTTGTTAGAACATTCACATTCATCAATAAATTTAGCAATTTCATTTTTTGTGAGTTTAGAAATTTTTTTAACATTTTATCTTGACATTTATAATAATAAACTTGCTAATTTTATTTATAAATTATATAATTAATTCAATAATAGGAGTAGGTGAATGTATGCAAAATGGAAATAATAACTATTGTCGTAATTGTGGTGAAAAATTACCTTTAAAAGTATCAGAATGTCCAAAATGTCATACAAAAATAATAAATAAAAGAGTCTTAACGGATGATGGATATATAGTTTATATCATAGGAAATATTATGTGTATACTTTTTGGGTTTATTTTGTTCGGTATTTCTAATCTTTCTTTATTGAGTCCAATAATTTTTATTATAGCTTATTTAATAATTGTAAATGGTGCTAGAAAATACAATAAAGTTATTGTTATTAATGTTTTGCATATGATAGAAAGTATTTTACTAATTTTATGTATTTTATTTCTAACAATATCAATTTTAAGTTGTTATTTTAGATTTTAAGTTAGGAGTTGTTTATATGAACAATTATTGCACTAATTGTGGACATAAATTAAATTCAAAAGATATAGTTTGTCCAAAATGTAATCTTGCAATTGTTGATGATAGAGAAGAGTTAAATAAAAAAAGAAATAAAAAAATTATTAAAATTGGTTTAATTATTTTAGTATGTTTTATGTTTTTATATATTATATATAATATTATCAATTTTTGTATAGTAAAAAGATATATTAATAATGTTATGTCAAAATATGATTATGATAAAGTAAAACTTTCTAAAATTGAACAATGTAAAGTTTGTAGTGGGAGTTGCGATGGAAATTGTACAAATTATCAATATGTAATTAATTGTCATAAATATACATTTCAAATTAATGTAGATAATGATGTAATATATGCTTCTGCTAATTACAATATAGCAAATAAATATCCAAGTGATTTAGAAACATTTGATTATATAATAAAAGATTATTATAGTAATAAAAATATTATAAATAATTATTTTAAATTTGATTATGATAAAATTGAACAAAAAAATTCTTATACATATATTTATATGACACCAACTCTTAAAAAAATGATTACTAATAATTTTATAATGATTTTAAATAAAATGAGTTTATACATAGATAATGGAAATACTATAATAATAGTTTCTTCAGATAATTATTATATTGTAATTGAACATAATGATGTGACTGTATACTCTTCTATTGAAAATGAAGAAGAAGATGAATATGAATTTGGAAATGGTTTTACTATTGATGATAATTTTAATATAAATAAATTAAATGAGTGGATTAAAAAAAATGTTTAATACAGACTTTAATTTTTATGGAACCATTTTAATTTTTAGTTTTATTATAAATGCAATTGTAACTGCCATTTTATCTAATAGAAACAAATTGAAATTTGAAGAAATAATTCATTTATTATTGTATGAATTTATTGGCATTATTTTAGGAGGTAAATATTATACTTTATTTACTCAATATTCTTTATATAAAAATACAAATTTTCTTTATATAAGTATGTCATCATTGGGAGCTTTTATTGGAGCTTTTGTAATGGTTTTTATATTTTCAAAACAATTTAAGATAAGTTGTAAAAAAGTTTTTAATATTATTTCACCGTGTATTCCATTAATGTATTCTTTAGGAAAAATCGGGTGCTTTTTAGCAGGATGTTGTATAGGATTTAAATATTCAGGATTTGGCGCTGTAACATATAATTACTCTCAATTTGTAACTAATGAATTTTCTTATTTCCCAGTTCAAATTATAGAATCAATTGTCTTCTTTGGAATTTTTATTTTTATGATGAAACTTAGTAAAGAATCTAAAGGACAAATTTTTAGTAAATGTCTAATTGCTAGTGGTAGTTGCAAATTCTTACTTGAATTTTTAAGAATTAGAGAAAATGTATCTTTTTTATCAATAAATCAAATATTTTGTTTATTATTAATAGTTATTGGTTTTATATCTCTTAAAATTAAAAATGATAATTAGTTGTAATTACTGATTACATTTTTTGTTATTGTCCTTTTTTGTAAAAAAAACTTAAAAACTATTTAAATTCATCATGATTTATTGTATAATTTATTATATGAATAAAATAGGAGGCTCGTATTATGGTTTGTAAAAAGTGTGGTATGGATTTAATCGATGGAATTGATATATGCCCATATTGTGGTGAGGATAATCACGAATTAGAAATTAAAGAAAAAAAAGAAAATACTAATCATTTAATGGATGTTTTAAACAGTTTAAAAATGGATGTTGTAGATACAGACAATAAAGAAGAAATAAATGAAGAACCTAAAATAGAATTAAATGATATAGATATAAATATTAATGTAGATGATAAGTCTAATGAAAATATAGAAGATAATGAAACTCATGAAGATAAAGAAAATGAAATAGAAGAAGCTTTAAACGAAGCAGAACAAGAAATAAAACAATCTATTGATGAAAATAATAGTTTAATAACTACGGAAGCTAATGAAATAAAAGAAGAAAATGAACCATATATAGTTGAAAATAGTGAAGAAACACAAAATAATGATGATGAGTTTTATTCTACTATAAATGAGGTTCAAAATGATGCTGATACCTTAGATTCTGATATCGTTTTAGAACAAAACGTTCTTAATGAATCACTTAAAGAAATTCCTGTACCAGAAATTGAAAGTTTAGAAGTAAATAACACAAAAACAATACCAATTGATATAACGACGAATGAAGAAGAAAAGACTAATGATGTTGAACTAAAACAAAGTGAAACAAATAATATAGATATAGAAAAACAAGCAAGTGATAATATAGAAAATAATATTGATATTTCTAATGAAGAGGCAACAACTGATGATGTTCAACCACAAGATATGACTGAACTTCCAAAGGACATGGAAAATGAAGTTTCTGAAGAACAAACAAACACTAATACAGATGATGAAAACAAAATTCATAACGAAATAGAAACAGATGAAAAAGAACCAAGAGATGAAAATATAGAACTACCAAAACAAGAAGAATTATCAAATGATGATATAAATAAAATAAATATTGATAATCTGTTAACTGATTTAAAAAATATACCAGTAGAAAATACAGATGAAGCTGTATCAGAACCAGAGATTAATCAAGAACCAACTATCGATATAGAAAGTAGTAAAACTGTAAATAATGAAGATATAGACAATGAAGCAAATAAAGTCATAGAAAACAATACTAATGAAAAAACTGAAATAGAAGTAGAAACAAATTCTATTCCTATTCAAGAACCTATAACACTTTCTGAAAATATTGAAAATAATGTTCAGGAAGAAAAAAACACTTTACCTGAAAATAATACAACAAAAGAAGAAAATAATAATATAAACACAGTTGAAGAACCAAAAGAAGAAGAGATTAATGAACAGGAAGAAGTCAAAAATGCATTAAATAAATTGAGATTAAAAGAAAACAAATTAAATACTGTATCTGAAATAGATCCTACACCTAATGTTTATATAAACCCATTATTAGATAGTATTGAACCACCTAAAAGTCCAGATATACCAGTAGTACTTCCACCTAGAGAAGAAATCTCTAATATTTCTCATCAACTAATTTCACAAAATCCTGTTGAAAAAGAATCACTACTTCAAGAAATACCAAAACCTACTATGTCGTTAGGACAAGAACAAAATGATAATCAAGAACAACCAGTAGAAGAAAAACAAGGAAAACAAAAAAATACAACAGTTATATTATTATTTATGTTAATGATTGTTTTAGGTGTTGCAGTTGCATTAGTAGTATCTTATATTTTCAATATGTAAAAAAAATTAATTAATACCAAACAAAAAGACAAAATTATCTTTGTCTTTTTTTTATACTGTTAATGGTGATGCTATGAAACTATATTTAGATGTAATATTTTTTTTAAACTTTGCTTTTGATTTTATACTGTTAATGGCAACATCTATGATATTAAGAAGAAATGTAAAAATTAGAAGATTACTTCTAGGTGGATTAGTAGGTGGAATGAGTATATTTATTTTATTTTTAAAAATTAATTCATTTGAACTCTTCTTACTAAAAATTATTATAAGTTTAGTAATGGTATTAACTACTTTTAATTTTAAAGATGTTAGATATACACTTAAAAATTTATATTACTTATATACAGTTAGTATAATTTTAGGCGGTTTTCTATATTTTCTAAACGTACAATTTAGTTATAAACAAGAAGGATTAGTATTCTATCATAATGGTTTAAGTATTAACTTTATAGTTTTGATTATTTCTTCACCAATCATAATATACACATACGTAAAACAATTACTTAATTTTAAAAATAATTATTCTAATTATTACAAAGTGGACATATATTTAAAAGACGGGACAATAAAAAAATTTAATGCATTTTTAGATACAGGTAATAAATTATATGACCCATATAAGAAAAGACCTATAATTATAATTTATGAAAAAGACTTAAAAGTAAATATAGATATGGAAAATATGTTGATGGTTCCATATGATGGAGTAAATAGTCATGGAATATTAAAATGTATTATTCCAGAAAAAATATACATATTTGGAGTAGGTGTAAAAAAAGATGTATTAATTGGTATATCAAAAGAAAAAATTGATATAGATGGTGTTAATTGCATATTACATACTAAATTATTGGAGGGATAAAGATGAAAAGAATAATAGAATTTATTAAAAGTTTATTTAGAAGAAAAAATCATGTATTTTTCTTAGGAAGCACTGATGCATTACCCGCACCATTATCTAAAGAAGAAGAATATAATTACCTAAAATTAAAAGAAGAAGGAGATATTAAAGCAAAAGAAAAACTTATTGAACATAATTTAAGATTAGTTGTTTTTTTAGCTAAAAAATATGAAAATACTAATGTCGATTTAGAAGATTTAGTAAGTATAGGTTCTATTGGACTAATTAAAGGAATAGATACATATAAAATGGATAAAAATATAAAACTTGCTACTTATGCATCAAGATGTATAGATAATGAAATACTAATGTTTTTAAGAAAAAATAAAAGGAGAAAAACTGAAGTTAGTTTTGAAGATTCACTTAGTTTTGATTCTGAAGGTAATGAATTACATTTAGAAGATGTTTTGGGAACTGAACCAGATATAGTTACAAGACCTTTAGATGAAGAAGTTAATAAAACTTTATTAAATGAAGAATTAAAAAAACTAAATGAAAGAGATAGACAAATCATAATTTTAAGATATGGATTAATGGGGCATAATGAAATGACACAAAAAGATGTTGCAGAATATCTTGGAATAAGTCAATCATATATATCAAGAATAGAGAAAAAAGTAATAAATAGACTTAAAAATATAGTAAAAATATAGGAGGGAATATATGAAAGTAGGAATACCAAGGTCTTTAATGTTTCATAAATTAGGATATTTATGGATGAAGTTTTTAGAAAATTTAAACATTGAATATATAATAAGTCCTAATACAAATAAAGAAATAATGGATAAAGGTAAAATGCTATCTACTGATGAAACATGTATTCCATTTAAAATTCATATGGGACATATCGAATATTTAAAAGATAAATGTGATGTAGTTTTAGTACCACGCTTTTTAGGAAATGAAAAAGAAAGTATAGAATGTATTAAATTTAATTCAATATATGATGTTGTTAAAAATACATTTGAAAATATAAATTTAGTAGAATATGATATAGATTATACTACGGGAAATTATGAATTATTTGAATTTATAAGTTTAGGAAAAAAATTAGGTAAAAAAAGACTTGAAAGCTTAAGAGCATATAGAAAAGCAAAAAAACAATATTTAAAATATAATAAAGAAAGATTTGAAACGCAAGAAAAAATATTAAAAACAAGTAAAAGAAAAAAAATATTATTATTAGGTCATCACTATAATTTATATGATAATTTGATAGGGAAGCCTATTGTAAAAATATTAAAAAAATATGATATTGAACCTATATTTTCTGATATATATACTTCAAAAGAAGATAAATCTAATTTAATTAGTGAAACACTATATTGGAAATCTAATAAAGAAATAATAAATTCTTTATTGTATTATAAAAACAAAGTCGATGGAGTAATAATAATTACTGCTTTTCCATGTGGTAATGACTGTCTAGTAAATGAGTTAATTATAAGAAAAAATAAAGATTTACCAATGATAAATATAGTTATAGATGAATTAAATTCAGAAACAGGACTTATAACAAGATTAGAAAGTTTTATAGACATAATTAATGAAAGGAGTAATGAATATGAAAGAAATCATTAGTTTTCCAAATTTAGGAGATTATTATGTACCTATTAAAAACTTTTTACTTAAAACTTCTAAATGCGAAGTTATGACACCTAAAAAATCTACTAAAAAGACTTTAGAATTAGGAAATAAATATGCTCCTGATTTTGTATGTTTACCATTTAAATATACTTTAGGTAATTTTATTGAAAGTTTAGAAAATGGCGCAACTGTTCTAATACAAGCTGGTGGTGGATGTAG
>CANRCS010000055.1 GCA_947629195.1 uncultured Bacilli bacterium
ATTATCTCTGATGATAAAACATTAGTTGATGAATGGCTTTGTGACATCAAAAAAGTTAGGGATGTTACTCCACAAGGAGAATTAGTTTTAATTAGCGAAGTTGGAAAGTATGAAGATTTTATTTTAAAATGTAAAGAGAGATTATGTACTGGTGCACAACTTGAAATAATGTTACAAACTAGACAAACTTTATTAAAATATAAAAAAGCATTAGAAGATGCAAATAGTCCATTAGCTAAAAATATCGAAAAATATTCACATGGTGCGAGATGTACTTTTAAAGATTTTAAATGTTCAAAAGATTGCAAATTTAGTGAAGGGAAAACTCTTACTAGAAAAATATAAAATTAAAGGAGAATTATTTTATGGAGTCAGCAGTAAAAAGAGGAGCAATTGTAGCTTTAGGTTTAATACTACAAATATTGTTGTCATTATCTATATATTTATTTTTTATAGAAAATATATTTATTATTCATTTATTCTTTGCAGTAGTTGGTTTTTTACTTATATTGGATTTAATAAGAACCAGTAAAAATTATTCTTATACACTACCTATTATTATTAGTTTAATAATATTTCCATTACTTGGAACATTACTATATATTATAATTAGTAAAAATAAAAATAATAGTAAAACTTTAAAAAGAATTAAAAAAAGTGAAAGTGAAAGTAAGAAATATTTAGTACAAGATAAAACTATAATGGATGAATGTATGAATAATAGTAAAATAAAATATTTAAGTGATTTTTCAGGTTTTCCTGTAACTAAAAATAATGATGTTACATATTATCCAATTGGTGAAGAAGCCTATTCTGCTATGATAGAAGAATTAAAAAAAGCCGAAAAGTTTATTTTCTTTGAATATTTTATAGTATCACATGGTAAAATGTGGGATTCTATTTTAGAAATATTAGAAGAAAAAGCTAGTCAAGGTGTAGATGTAAGAGTTATGTATGATGATTTGGGATGTTTATCAACTTTGGAAAAAAAATACCCACAAGAACTTGAAAAAAAAGGTATAAAATGTGTTGTATTCAACAAATTAAATGCTATTGCAGGAGTAATAATGAATAATAGAGACCATAGAAAAATACTTATCATTGATGGTAGAGTTGCTTTTTCAGGCGGAATTAACATTGCAGATGAATACATAAATATAAATAGTAAATATGGACATTGGAAAGACAATGGAATTAAAATAGAGGGAGATGCTGTTTTTAGTTTTTCCGTAATGTTTCTAACCATGTGGAATGCCTTTAGAAATGATGATAAAGATTTTAATAAATTTAAGTATAAATTTAATAAGAAAATCAAACATAATGGTTATGTAACACCTTATGGAGA
Source organism: uncultured Bacilli bacterium (assembly GCA_947629195.1). Taxonomy (GTDB): domain Bacteria; phylum Bacillota_I; class Bacilli_A; order RF39; family UBA660; genus JAFSEX01. The sequence continues at coordinate 1,346 of CANRCS010000055.1, forward strand.
AACACCACTTGATGATGAAATAACAGGAGAAGATGTGTACTTAAATATTATTAATCAAGCAAATGATTATGTTTATATTTTTACACCTTATCTAATAATTGATACAGATATGATAAATGCTCTAAATTTAGCTGCAAAAAGGGGAGTAGATGTTAGAATTGTAATTCCAGGAATTCCTGATAAAAAAATAGTTTATGTTTTATCAGAATCCTATGTAGAACCATTAGTAAAAGGTGGAGTTAAAATATATAAATATAAACCTGGATTTGTACATAGTAAAGTGTTTGTTTCAGACGATAAAATTGCTACTGTGGGTACTATAAATATGGATTATAGAAGTTTATATCTTCATTTTGAATGTGGTTGTTATTTAGAAGATGTTGATGCAATTAAGGATATTAAAAATGATTTAATTGATTCTATGAAAAAAAGTCATAAAGTTTCTAAAAAAGAAGCATCACCTAAACTTTTAAAATCAATTTGGCAAGCTTTATTAAGATTAGTAGCTCCATTAATGTAAGTTAAAGATGTATTTTTCATTATACATCTTTTAAATTTGTTGCAAAAATATATAATAAGGTGGTAAAATAAATGCCAATGAGAGGTGAGTATTAATGTATTTGATGTCGTATATACCCAATAATATAAAAAATATAATATCACTAGATGAAAAAGTAGATAAATTCATAGATTGGTATTATAAAAATTTTGTAAAAGGAAATTATACTGATATAGGAGAGTATGTTATACCAATAGAAATGAGAAATTTTATAGAAAAAATGGCAGTATGGTATGAATTTAAGTATCCAGATAATGACATAGTAGATTTATTTGAAAAAAAAGTATCAAATAATTTAGAAAATGCAAAATTTTATGATTTTAACTCTTTTTGGGAAGTATTATCTTACAAAGAAAAATATTTAATAAAGATCCCAGGATATCAAGATATAGTATATTTACATCCAACTAAAAGGAATGCTCATATACATCTAAATAGAAATGGATTTATAATTTCTGCAGATAATATAATAAACTATAAGAGCGAAAATGGATTTGAAATTTTAGGTGAATCTTTAGAAGGTATACATATTAGTAAATTAATTAAAATGTTTGAAAATGATGAAATAATAAATGAAAGCTATGATATTAACTTATTAACAAATGCAATTACAGATTATGAAAAAAGTGTTGAACTAAGAGATGGTATACTAGATTGTGTAATGTATAGAATATTAGAAAGAGGAGAAAATAGGATAGCGCCTAGAAGAGGATTATTGTTTGCTAAAGAATTTAAAAGAAATATAGAAATCCCTATGATGTATGGAGTTGATACTTATGATCCATACTTAAAAGATTTTATTGTTGAATATTTAAAATTAGGGGGTTCTAAAGATATTAAGTGCTATTTAAATTATTATGCTAAAGCAAGTAAAAGGCAATCATTTAAGATAGAATCTCTTAAAGATATTATGAAATTAGAAAATATTGATTATGAAAATATTGATTTTATAATTAATGAAAATCAAAATGACAATATATCAGATGATGATAAAGTAAAGGTAAGAGTAAAATATAGAAAGTAATAATTCATAAGTAAAATAAAACACATTTTGAAATTATAATTCAAGATGTGTTTTATATTTGAAATATTCTTTGATTTGTGCTAGAATATATAGCCAGTTAGGGGGAATTGGCTATGAAAAACTTAGGAAAAAATATATTTTTAGCTCTTTCAAATTTTTTGAAATATGAATATCCTAGCGAAAATGACTTTGATTTTATTTATCCATTTACAACTGAAAATATAGATGGGTATTTATCAAAAATAGATGTTGACAATAAAGATGTTTTAACAGTATGTTCTTCTGGAGACCATGTGTTAAATTTAATTTTAAAAGGTGCGAAAAAAATTGATACATTTGATATTTCACCACTTTCTAAATATTATTTGAATTTAAAAATTGCAGGAGTAAAAGCATTAGAGTATAAAGAATTTTTAGATTTCTTTAGATATGTAGATTATCCAAAAGCATTTGAAAATAATTCTAAGGCATTTGATTTTAAAAAATATTTAAAAATATCTCCATATTTAGACAAATATACTAGAACATTTTGGGATAGTTTATACATGGAATTTGATGGAATAGAACTTAGAGAGAATGAATTTTTATTTAGCAGGGACGAAGATAAAAATAGAGTTTTAGTAAATATTAATGCATATTTAAAAGAAGAAAATTATTATAAATTAAAAAGTATTTTAAATTCTAAAGAGTATGATATTAAATTTTATTATAATAATATGTTAGAATTACCTAATGTTTTAAAAGATAAATATGATATTATTATGCTTTCTAATATACCTCAATATTTAAATGGTATATATGAATATAAATCAATTACATATTGTTTGAATAAATTTAGAGAACTTATAGATAAATTATCTAACAAATTGAATAATAATGGTTTAATAGTTACTAATTATTATTATAATGTAAAAGATATTAATAAAAATGACCGTGAAAATGAAGATATTAGTTATATGTATGATTTTCCATTAGTAAATCAAGTATTTGATGGAAAATTAGAATATTTAACATTTAATGGTGTAAAAGATTATATTTTTGAAACTGATATGAGATTTAAAGACCATGTTTCAATATATAGAAAAACTAAAAATAAATAGGATATTTGTTCTATTTATTTTCTTATATAAATTTACATTTAAGGTTTTTAAGTATATAATATATCTATGAAATGATAGGAGTGTATGATTTATATGAATGATAAACATATAGTTAGATATAATCCTTCTTACAAAGATGGATTAAATTCTACACAGTTAAAAGAAAGAATTAAAAACAATTTAGTAAATCATGATACTTCCATACCTACAAAAAGTATAAAAAATATAATTAGTAGTAATATATTTACATTATTTAATCTTATAAATACCATTTTAGCTGTTTCAGTATTTTTAGTTGGTTCATATAAAAATCTATTATTTATGGGAGTAGTAATAAGTAATATCATTATAAGTACTTTTCAAGAAATTAGAGCTAAAATAACGATTGATAAATTATCTTTAATAACTTCTCCAAAAGTTAAAGTAATTAGAAATGGTCAAATACAAAATGCCCACATGAATGATATTGTACTAGATGATATAATAATGTTTGGAATTGGAAATCAAGTAGTTTCAGACTCTATAATAGTAAGTGGTGAGTGTGAGGTTAACGAATCATTTATTACTGGTGAATCAGAATCTATATATAAGAAAAAAGGAGATATGATTTTATCTGGTAGTTTTATTGTAAGTGGTAATGTATATGCTAAAGTTGAACATATTGGAGATGATAATTATACTTCATCTATTTCAAAGGATGCTAAATATTTAAAAAAAGTAGATTCTGAAATTTTAAACTCGTTAAAAAGAGTAATAAAATTTGTATCTATTGTAATTATACCTATGGGACTATTATTATTTTATAGTCAATTTAATGTACCAAATGTTACTATTAGAGATGCAGTTATAAATACTGTTGCTGCACTTATTAGCATGATACCAGAAGGCTTAATTTTGCTTACTAGTACAGTATTTGCAGTTAGTGTTATTAGGTTATCAAAATATAAAGTGTTGGTTCAAGATTTATATTGTTCAGAATCATTAGCTAGAGTAGATGTACTATGTTTAGATAAAACAGGTACAATTACAGATGGCAAAATGGAAGTTAATGATATAGTAATATTATCAGATACAAAAAAAGATGTTGTAGATGAAATACTGTGCAATTTATCTACTGCACTCAAAGATGATAATCCAACAATAAATGCAATAAGAAATGAATATTTAGCTTCAGGTACATGGATATTTAAAAAAGTTATGCCATTTTCATCGCAAAGAAAATGGTCTGGTGTATACTTTGATAAACGTGGTACTTATGTTATTGGAGCTCCTGAATTTGTCTTAAAAGATAAAGTATCAGATATAAAAAAAGATTTAGATCTATATAACAAAGATAATAGAGTAATTTTACTAGCTCATTCAAATTATAAATTTGATGATGATTCTCTACCTAGTGATATTAAACCTATCGCATTCATATTAATTAAAGATAGAATTCGTAAAGATGCAATTGAAACACTAAACTACTTTAAAGATGCAAATGTAGAACTAAAAATAATTTCTGGTGATAGCATTGAAACAGTTTCAAATATTGCGAAAAGAGTTGGAATAGAAACTGATAATAAATGTATAGATGCTACTAAATTAAAAAATTATAATGATATTAAAGAAGCAGTTAAAAAATATTCAATATTTGGTAGAGTAACTCCATTTCAGAAAAAACAAATTGTAATTGCGCTTAAAGAAAATAAACATACTGTTGCAATGACAGGAGATGGAGTAAATGATTGTTTAGCTCTTAAAGAAGCAGATTGTAGTATTGCAATGGCAAGTGGTAGTGATGCTGCAAGAAATGTATCAAAATTAGTATTACTTGATTCTAAATTTAGTTCCATGCCAAGAATAGTAAAAGAAGGTAGAAGAACAGTAAATAATATACAAAGATCAGCTACATTATTTTTAGTAAAGACAATTTATTCTACAATCTTAGCATTTCTATTTTTATTTATAAATATGTCTTATCCATTTGAACCAATACAACTTACTTTAACTAGTATAGTAACAATTGGAATCCCATCATTTGTTTTAGCTTTAGAACCTAATAAAGAAAAAATAAAAGGTAATTTTTTAATAAATGTCATAAGCAAAGCAATACCAACGGCTATAACTATTGTTATAAATATTATTGTAATTATTATTTTATCAAGTATATTTAAAATAACCCCAGAACAAACTTCTACATTATGTGTAATATTGACTGCATTTACAGGATTTATGTTATTACATAAATTATGTAGACCATTTAATCTTATTAGATTAACTTTGTTTGTATCTATGATAACCTTGTTTATTGTTGGTATATTAGGACTTAGAACATTATTCTCAATGACTTTAATAACACCATTAATGCTTTTTGCAATTGC
>CANRCS010000056.1 GCA_947629195.1 uncultured Bacilli bacterium
AAATGATGCAACATACAACAAAGACTATTTAACTGGAAGATATGGTGCTATCCCAGTATTAGAGGAATTTAATATAAGTAATGAGAAATAATAGTATTTCAAGAAAAAGTAAATTTGGAAGTAAAAAGCAAGCACCAACTAACTATTTAATAGTATGTGAAGGAAAAAAGACAGAACCAAACTATTTTGACGGATTAAAAAAACAAATCAATAATAAGTATGGAAACAAAGTAGATGTTTTAATTCCAAAAATAGAAATTAAAGGAACAGGAAAAAATACTACGGATTTAGTAGAATATACTCAAAAATTTGTGAACTATTCAAATAAAATTTATGGACAAGTTTGGATAGTATTTGATAAAGATGATTATAATAATAATCAATTTAATAATGCAATAAAAAATTGCAAGTATAATGCTGCCTGGTCAAATCCTAATTTTGAACTTTGGTTGTTATCACATTTTAGAAAAAATAATAAATACATAACAAAAAATGATGTATTGGATGCATTAAATAAAGAATTTAAAAATAATGGATTAAATATTTATAAGAAAAATGATATTAATATTTTTGAAAAGGTCTCAAAAAATGAAAATTTATCTAATGCAATAAAAAATTGTAAACAGATGGAAAATATAAATAAGGATGATTTGCCATCGGAAAGAAATCCAATGACAAAGGTATATAAGATAATTGAAGATTTAAAAGAATACTTATAAATAAAATGTATGTGCTATAATCAATTTTGATAATATGTTAAGGACTTTAAACAATTAATAAAGGAGAAAAGTAAAATGCAAGATAAATATAATTTAACACGAGAACAAAATGTATTTATAGCTAGAAGAAATATAGTTGATTATATATGGAAGAGCGCTAATCTAGAAGGCATTGATGTTACTTATCCTGAAACGCAAGTAATATATGATGGTGGAATTGTAAATGGACTTAGTGTTAATAAAATAATTGCTATAAATAATTTAAAATATGCGTGGGAATTTATTTTAGAAAATAAAGATATTAAATATGATTATAATACATTATGTCATATTCATAAATTAGTAGCCGATAAATTGGTATTAGAACAAGAATTAGGTAGAATTAGAACTACTCCTGTAAATATAGGTGGTACACAATGGAAACCACAATTTCCTATTGAAAATCAAATAAAAGAAGAATTAGAAATATTATTAAATCAACCTGAGAAAACAAAAACTGAAATAGCTATTGAAGTAATGTTATCAGTAATGAGAAGGCAAATGTTTATTGATGGTAATAAAAAAGTAGCAATGCTATTTGCAAATAAAATCATGATAGATAATGGTTGTGGTATTATAACTATCGCACAAAATTATCAAAAAACATTCTTTGATAAACTTATTAAATATTATGAAAGTAATGATATGTCTGATTTAAAAAATTGGATCTATGAAAACTGTATTGATGGAATAGATTATAAAAATAAGCAGTAATGAAGTTCATTACTGCTTATTTTATTTAAATGGATTTATTTTTCTAATAATTACTTTATCTTCATTAGTAGGAATTTTTTTAACATTATCTAAATTATTATTAACAAATTCATCAATAACATTATTTGAAAATTTTTCATCCTCTAATTCAAATAACGTTATAACCATTTCATCTGTTACAACATCTTCTCTTATATAATTAATATAAGTTCTATCATCTTCATTATCTATACTATTATTAATAATTTTACTATTATAATAATTAGTTATAAGAATAAACCTTAATTTATCAAAAAACTTATCAAAATTATCAATGTCATTAACATATGAAGAATAAAAATTATAATTTATTCTTATTTTTTTATTTAAAATATTTATAAAATCTTCTTTAGTTTTTTCTTTATCATCATTATTTAAATCTTTTAATATTTCATATAAATCTAATAACATTTTATTATATTTATCTTCCATAGAAATACTATTGTTATAACATATAAGATTTTTAGGTTCTAAAAATAAAGTTTTTTTATCTAAAAATTCATTATTATAATATACTCTTATTAAATCTTCAATAAACTCTTCATCTTCTAAATAATCTTCTAATTCATAATCATCTTTATCTTTATGAATTTTATATAATTCTAATAAATCAATTGCTTTTTGTTTTAATTCTTCATCTATTATATCTTCATCCATATTATAAAGATAAGATAATTCTATATCTTCATCATCTTCTTCAATATCATCAAATTCATCATCTGTATCATCAATTTCAAATAAATTATTTTTAATATCTATTACTGATGATATAAATACTTTATGTAAATGATGAAATATTAATCTTTTATATATATTACTTAAATCCTTACTAAATAAATCATTAAAATTAATTATATAATCTTTAATATCATTAATAGTCTTTTCATCGATATAATGTTTAGAATAAGCTACTGTAATATAATCTAATTTACCATTTTTAATATAATTTAGAGCTTCACTTTTATTAATTATCTCGTATTTTTTTTCATCATAATAATCAATATATAAATCTTCATTACTTATATCTTTAGATAACAATAACAATAATATAGCAGAACCCTTAAATTCATAGTTATTTAACTTATCATTTTCACTTTTTATTTCAATAATTTTATCATTAAAATATTCTAATAGGTCTATATCATTCATAATACTTCCCCCTTTTTTTATCCAGTATTCTAGCACATTATTAAATAAAAAGCAAATATATAACATATAATTCATTAGGTGATTTATAATGATTAAAAATTGTGTTAAAGTTACAGGACTACTAGTTTTAACTTTCTTTAGTTTTTTCTATACTGAAAAAACTGTTAATACAATAAAAAATCAAGACCCATTAATGATGGAAATAAATGAACTTAAAAATACATATAAAGTAGATGTTATAGAAAGTAGTGTTAGTTCTAATAGTATAATACCTGGTATGATAGGTTGTGAAGTAGATGTACAAAAAAGTTATACAAATTTAAAAAGACTTGGAAGTTTTAGTTCTAATTTATTAGTATATAAAGATATATTACCTAATGTATTATTAGAAAATAGTTTTGATAAATATATAATAAAAGGAAATAAAGAGAAAAATACTGTTAGTTTAATATTTAAAGTAAATGAAGATGATAAGATAGATGATGTTTTAAATATATTAGATGATAAAAAAGTAAAAGCAAGTTTTTTTATTGATGGTAATTTTATAGAAAATAATGTAGAAAAAATAAAAAGTATGATTAAAGATAATCAAGAAGTTTTAAATTATGGATTTAATGGAAAATATGATGAAGATTTGATGGCTTGGAATAATAATTTTATAGAAAGAATTAATTATGATAATCCTAAATGGTGTTATATAGAAAAAGAAGATAGTAATGTATTAGATTTATGTTCTAAAAATAAAATGCATACACTAATTCCAACTATTTCTATTAAAACTAATCCACTTAAAGAAGTAAGAGATAATATAGAAAAAGGTAGTTTAATAGCATTTAATATAAATGATACTACTATTAATGAACTTAGAAGTGTTATTAATTATATAAATCAAAAAGGGTATAGTATAGATGTAGTATCTAAACACTTAAAAGAAGAAAAATTAAATAATTGTAAAAAATAATAAATTTGTGATTAAATACTCCAAAATATTCTCATTATTAATAATAGAATAACAAATGAAAGGAGAAAAAAGTTTATGTTTTCAAAATTTGATGAAGAATCACAAAAAGTATTAGTAGGTGCGAAAAGAGAAATGATGGAATTAAAACATCCTTATGTTGGTACAGAACATTTAGTATTATCTATTTTAAAAAGTGAAAATTCTATTTCTAAAAAATTAAAAACTTTTCATTTAGATTATACAAGATTTAGAAATGAAATTTTAAATATAATTGGTATGGGTAGTAAAAAAAGTGAGTGGTTTTTATATACTCCATTATTAAAAAGAGTATTAGAAAATGCTATACTAGATAGTAAAGAAAATAATGATGGGGAAGTTAGTGTAGAACATTTATTTTCTGCTCTTTTAGAAGAAGGAGAAGGTATAGCAATTAGAATGTTTATATCTATGGGTGTTGATGTAGATGAATTATATTCTGAATTTTCAAGAAAATTAATAAAACAACATAAAGGTAAAAAGGGTAAAAAATTAATTTTAAATGAATTAGGAAACGATTTAACTAAAAGTGCGAAAGAAGGTAAATTAGATCCTGTAATTGGTAGGGATAAAGAAATAAAAAGAGTAATAGAAATATTATCTAGAAGAACAAAAAATAATCCTGTTTTAGTAGGTGTAGCAGGTGTTGGTAAAACATCTATTGTAGAAGGTTTAGCGCGTCTAATAGTAAGTGGTGATGTTCCAGATAATTTAAAAAATAAAAAGATTATATCACTTGATATGGCAACTACTGTTGCAGGTACTAAATATAGAGGTGAATTTGAAGAACGTGTAAGAAAAATAATAAAAGAACTAGAAGATAATGATGATATAATCTTATTTATAGATGAAATACATACCATTGTAGGAGCAGGGGGAGCAGAAGGAGCAATAGATGCATCAAATATATTTAAGCCAGCTCTAGCACGTGGTAAAATACGTTGTATAGGTGCTACTACAATAGATGAATATAAAAAGTTTATAGAAACAGATAGTGCTCTTGAAAGACGTTTTCAAAAAGTTAATATAGATATACCTAATAAAAAAACAGTTAAAGAAATACTTATGAAATTAAAACCAATATATGAAGCATTTCATGGAGTAATTATAGATGAAGATGCAATTGATACAATAATAGAATACTCTTCTAAATATATATATGATAGAAATGAACCAGATAGATCTATAGATATATTAGATGAAGTATGCGCAAAAGTAAGTATAGAAGAAACTAAAGAAATGAAAAAAATAAATAAACTAAGAAAAGAATTAAATAATATAACATCAAATAAAAACAAATATATATTAAATCAAGATTTTGAAAAAGCAGCTAATCTAAAAGATGTAGAAGATAAAATACATAATGATATAAATAAATTAGAATTAAAATTATATTCTAAAAATATAATTAAAAATGTTACTAAAGAAAATATATTAGATGTAATAAGTATTAAAACTAAAATACCAATATATGAAATATCTAATAGTAACCTAGATTATATTAAAGAACTAGAAAGTAAATTAAAAGATAAAATAATAGGTCAAGATGAAGCAATTGATAAACTAATTAAAACAACTAAAAAAATAAAATTAGGTTTAAAAGATGAAGAAAGACCATATTCATATTTATTTGTAGGACCAACAGGAGTAGGTAAAACAGATTTAGTTAAATTATATGCAAAATACTTTTTTGGTAAAGAAAATCTAATTAGATTAGATATGAGTGAATATTCACAAAGTCATTCTATTAGTAAAATAGTTGGTTCATCTCCTGGATATGTTGGTTATCAAGATAATAAAAATATATTAGAAAAAGTTAGAAATAAACCATATTCACTAATATTATTAGATGAAATAGAAAAAGCAAGTCCTAGAGTTTTAAATTTATTCTTACAAATATTAGATGAAGGTTTTATAACTGATTCTAAAGGTGTTAAAATAAGATTTGATAATACTATTATAATTATGACATCTAATATTGGTTATAATAATAATTCAGTAGGTTTTAATAAAAATGATAAAACTATATTAAATGATTTAAAAGAAACATTAAATATAGAATTTATAAATAGAATTGATAATATTATTACATTTAATAAATTAAGTAAAGATAATATTATTTCAATTATAAATAAAGAAATAAATAATATTAAAAATAAATATAAGAAAAAAGGTATTAGTTTATCAATTTCTAATGATGTTACTAATGAAATATTAAATAAAACAAACTATGAAGAATTAGGAGCAAGACAAGTAAGTAAAGTAATTAAAAATTTACTAGAAAATACTATAATAGAAAAAATAATATTAGGTGAAACTAAAATAAGTATAAAATCTAAAAATCTATTACAAGAGTCTGCACAAAGTTTGTAAACTATTTTTTCACATTTTGTATTGCGTTTTTCACTTATTTATGTTATATTATATATGCATTACATGTTAGTCGCTTCTAGGTGGTGCGACGAATAAATTATCCTAGTCGTGAAATGTTAGTCGCTTCCGAGTGGTGCGACGAATAAATTAGCTCGGTTGTAAATGTTTGAAACTTTATTCGTAAGAATAGAGTTTCATTATATTATTGGGAGGTAACACTAATGAAAAAATACTTAAATAAAATACATAAAAATAGATTTAA
>CANRCS010000057.1 GCA_947629195.1 uncultured Bacilli bacterium
ACAATATTTACAATTCTATCTTTTATTATAATAATTTTAACTACTTCTTTATCTTGAATATGTTTTTGTACATTTTCTTCTTTTAGTGCAATCTCTTTTATTTCTTCTTCTGACATATCAGAATTTACTTTTATAGTTGCACGTACTTTTCCATTAACTTGTACTCCAATTTCTTTTTCATCATCAATAGTCATATCTTCATCATATTCTGGCCACTTACAGTTTACAATAGTTTTACCTAATTTGCACATTTCATTTAATTCTTCTGTAATATGTGGCGCAAAAGGATTTAATAATACAAGTAATGTTTTATAATCTGCTTTAGTAATTTTATCTAATTTTTCTAATTCATTAGTTAAAATCATCAAACTAGAAACTGCAGTATTATATTTCATTGTTTCTACATCATTAGTAACTTTTTTAATTGTCTTATGTATAAGTTTTTCTATATTTTTACTATACATAAAACCATCACTAACTTTATCTTTTAATCTATAAACTCTATCTAAGAATCTCTTACATCCTTTAAGTCCAAATTCGTTCCATGAAGCATCTTTTTCATAATCTCCAATGAATAATTCATAAACTCTAAGGGCATCTGCTCCATATGCTTTAATCATGTCATCAGGATTTACTACATTACCCCTACTTTTGCTCATCTTTTCTCCATTTTCACCTAAAATCATACCGTGAGCAACACGTTTTTTAAATGGTTCTTTAAATGGTACTAATCCATTATCATATAAAAATCTATGCCAGAATCTAGCGTATAATAAATGCCTTGTAGCATGTTCCATACCACCGTTATAATAATCTACCATACCCCAATATTTCATGGCTTCTTCACTTGCAAATTCCTTGTTGTTATGTGGATCCATATATCTTAAATAATACCAAGAAGAACCTGCCCAGTTAGGCATTGTATCTGTTTCTCTTTTTGCGTGATTTCCACACTTTGGACAAGTTGTATTAACCCAATCTTCAATATTAGCAAGTGGACTTTCACCATTCTCTGTTGGTTCGTAAGATGTTACTTCAGGAAGTCTTACAGGTAGTTGTTCATAAGGTACTGGAACCCATCCACATTTTTCACAATATACCATTGGTATTGGTTCTCCCCAAAATCTTTGTCTTGAAAAAATCCAATCTTGTAATCTATAATTTGTAGTTTTCTTACCTATTTTATTTTCTTCTAAATATTCTAACATTTTTTTTATAGAATCTTTTTTATTAGTTAAACCATTTAATACTCCAGAATTAATCATTTCTCCATCGCCAGTATATGCTTCTTTTGTTATATCTCCACCTTTAATTACTGGAATAATTTCAATACCAAATTTTTTAGCAAATTCATAATCTCTTGTATCATGAGCAGGAACAGCCATTATCGCACCAGTTCCATAATTCATTAATACATAATCGCTAGTCCATATTTCTATTCTTTCATTATTTACAGGATTTATTGCATATAATCCTTCTAATTTAACTCCTGTTTTTTCTTTAGTTGCATCTGTTCTTTCAATTTCACTTTTTTTACTAGCTTCTTCCCTATATCTTATTACATCATTATAATTAGTAATTCTATCTTTATATTTTTCTATTATACTATGTTCTGGAGAAACTACCATAAAAGTTACCCCATATAAAGTATCAGGTCTAGTAGTAAATACATTTAAAATATCATCAGTATTTTCAATTTTAAAATTTACTTCTGCTCCTTCACTTTTTCCAATCCAATTTATTTGTGCAGTTTTAATTCTATCAAGGAAATCAGTATCTTTTAAGCCATCTAGTAATTTATCTGCATAATCACTCATTCTTAAAATCCATTGTTCTTTTTCTTTTTTAGTAACAGGATTACCACATCTTTCACATACTCCACCTTCTGCTTCTTCATTTGATAATCCAATTTTACAATTAGGACACCAATTAATTTCTTTTTTAGCTTTATATGCCATACCTTTTTCATAGAATTTTAAAAATTGCCATTGTGTCCATTTATAATAATCTTCATCTGTTGTAGAAAATTCTCTTGACCAATCAAAAGATAATCCTAAATCTTTGATTTGTCCTTTAAATACTTTAATATTTTCTTTAACAGCTATTTTTGGATGAACCTTATTTTTAATTGCATATTGTTCTGCAGGAAGTCCAAATGCATCCCATCCCATTGGAAATAAAGCATTATATCCTTGTAATCTTTTCATCCTACTCATTGCATCTAATGCAGTATAACTTCTAACATGTCCAACATGAAGTCCTGCACCTGATGGATAAGGAAATTCTACTAAAATATAATATTTTGGTTTGTCTGAACCATTTTTAGTTAAAAAACAATAATTTTCTTCCCAATATTTTTGCCATTTTTTTTCTATTTCACTATAATTATACATTTTTTACATATCCTTTCTTTACATAATAATTTCCAATTAATGAATAAGTCAATAAAATAAGTGGTATTAAAATTACAGGAGCTACAAGCAACTGATAAAATATTCTATCAAATATTCCAATTATTACTACGGTAAGTCCCATAATAATACTATTACAAAAATAAATTAGTAATAAAAATTTTTTATAATTTATTTTTTTCATATTTAAATTATACTTGCTAATTAAATAATTTTCTTCCATTTTTAATTTTTTTGGATTAAATTTTTTATTTTTCTTTCTTGTTACAACAAATATAATATAAAATAAATAAGCAATACTAAAAGTTACTAAAAATAAAATTAAATTTCCCATATTACCTCCATTTAAGAAAATAAACTCTATCCTATATAAGGACGAGTTTACTCGCGGTACCACCTTAATTCACAAATTGATGTGCACTTTATCTCTTAACGTGAGAATCCGGTATTACTACACTAGAAAAACAAGTTCATAAAATAAATTTTATTAGTTTTCACCAACCACTAACTCTCTATTAAAAATCCATTTTATTACTACTTTTTTCTTTCGTTTTCATTAATATAGATATAGTATATAAAAACTGTTAATCTTTTTCAAGTTATTTTTTAAAATTTATTTACTCTTTTATATCTTCTAGTTTAACACTTACAAGTTTACTAATTCCAGATTCTTGCATAGTAATTCCATACAGGTAATCAACATATTCCATAGTTTTCTTCTTATGAGTAATAATAATAAATTGTGTTTTATCTTTAAGTTTAGATATATATTTACCAAATAATTCAACATTTGCTTCATCAAGTGCAGCTTCTACTTCATCTAATATTGAAAATGGTACAGTTTTAACTTTAAGTATAGCAAATAATAAACTTATTGCAGTTAATGTTTTTTCACCACCTGATAATAGTGATATATGTGATAGTTTTTTACCTTTAGGACATGCGATTATATCTATACCAGTTTCTAAAATATTATTTGGAGATGTAAGTGCAAGTTTGGCATCTCCTCCACCAAATAATTCTTTAAACACTTTTGAAAATTCAGTTTGAATACGTTCGAATGTTTCCATGAATTTTTCTTTCATAACGTCATCCATTTCGTTTATAATTTCAAGTAGTGTATTTTCTGCATTGAATAAATCTTGTTTTTGATTAGTCAAAAATTCATATCTTTGATTTATTCTATCATATTCTTCTATCGCTCCTACATTTACTATACCTAACGATTTAATTGATGACTTAAGAGAATTTACCTTTAATCTTGCTTCTTCATCATCTATTTCTAATTTATATTTTTCTTTCGCACTTTCATAAGTCATAGAATATTCTTCATTTAAAGTATTAAGTAAATTATCTAATCTCATGTCATCTTTATTGACACTAATTTCTAACTCTTTTAGTTCTTTTTGAATTTTATTACTATTAGAATTACTTCTTTTTATAGAGTTTTCAATTTCATTTATAAGTTCAGATAAATCTTTCTTTTTACTAGATAAAAATTCTTGTTTTTGAATTAACTCATCTTTCTTTTTTAACTCTTGATAGTATTCATCCATTATTTTTTTATGTTCTAAATCAATATCATTATTAAATGATTTTAACTCACTTTCAATACTATCCTTTTCTCTTGTTTTTTCACTTAAAGTTATATTCTTATTTTTTATTATTTCATCTATTTCTATTTTTTGTTTAATATAATTATAATTTTTTTCTTCATTTTCTTTAAAATAATAATCTAATTCATTTATTTTTTCTTCTATACCTTTTATTTCATCGATAGTTTTATATAATTTTTTATTTAAAGTTTCCAACTCATATTTTTGAGTTATTATATTACTCTTACTATTTTTAAATTTACCACCTGTTAGAGAACCACCTACATTTACTTGTTGTCCATCTAATGTTACTATTTTATATTTATGATTTATAAGTTTACTAATTTCATTTGCGCTATCTATGTCATTTGAAATAATAACATTTCCAAGTTGATTTAAGATTACATTACTATATTTTTTATCATATTTAACTAGATTAGATGCTATATCGATAAATCCATCCAAATTATATAATATATTCATAACTTCAGTATCTATATAACGTGGTTTTACTACATCTAAAGGATAAAATGTTGCTTTACCATATTCATTATTTTTAAGATATTTAATTGCTTCTTTTGCGTCTTCACTTGTACTTGTAATTATATATTCTTTTGATGATGCTAATGCAATATCAATTGCAGTTGAATATATTTCTTCTATTTCAATAACTTTGCCTATAATACTATGTATCCCATTAAGTGATGGATTATTAAGTACGCTTTTTACTCCATAAGATAATGTAGAGTCATTTTCAATTGATGTTTCTAACATTTGAATTTTATATTTAAGTTCTGCTTCATATTTATTTTTATTTGATAATTCATTTATATTAATATTTCTTTCTTGTTTTAATTTATTAATATTATTATTATTTATTTCTATATTTTCATTTATATCTTTTAATCTATCATTTAAAGTATTTATTTCATTGGTAATTGAATCAATTAAATTTTGAGTTTTAAGTAAATCTTCTTGTAATTTTATAATTTTATTTTGTTCTTCATCACTATCTTTTTTATTTTTTTCACGTTCTAAAATAAGGTTTTTTTCACCATTAAGTTTTTCTACATTACTACTAACTCTAATTAATTCTTGGCTTGTTTCATATATATTTCTATCTATTTCATTTAGTTCTATTTTTTTACTAGTTAAGGTAACATCTTCTGTATTAGAATTTGTTAATATATTATTTAACTCTTCATTTAGAGTTGTTATTTTATTTTTATTGTTTTGATAATCATAATTTATTTTATCTATATCGTGAGTAATTAAAGCAATTTCAATATTTTCTAATTGTTTTTTATTACTAATATATACGAGTGCATTTTCTTTTTGCTCTCTTAAAGGTTCTATTTGTAATTCTAATTCACTAATTATATCATTTACTCTCGATAAATTATCATGTGTTCTTTCTAATTTTCTAATTGCTTCTTCTTTTCTTTTTTTATACTTTAATACACTTGCTGCACTTTCAAATATTACTCTTCTATCTTCTGGCTTATTACTAAGTATTTCTTGAACTTGTCCTTGACTTATGATATTAAAAGAATCTTTTTCTATCCCACTATCCATTAATAAGTCTGTAATATCTTTAAGTCTACATTTTGTATTATTAATGAAATATTCATTTTCACCATCTTTATATAAAATTCTTTTGATTGATACTTCGGAATAGTCTATTGGAAGATGTCTATCTTCATTATCAAAAATTAAATTTACAGATGCATAGTTCGCACTTTTTCTTTTAGATGTTCCAGAGAAAATTATATCACTCATGGAGTTTTCTCCACGTAAGCTTTTAATTGATTGTTCTCCAAGTACCCATCTTACTGCATCAACTATATTACTTTTACCACTTCCATTAGGTCCTACTATACCTGTTATTCCTTTTGATAAATCTATATTTATTTCATCTGCAAATGATTTAAATCCTACTGTCTTTATTTTCTTTAAGTACATGCATCTCACATCCTAAGTCTCATGAAACAATTATACAATAAAAGACTATTTTTGTTCAAGAATAAAAGAAAAATTGAGAGAAAATTAATCTCTCAATTAAACATTAGGAAATCTATTATTTTTTCTAGTATAGATTAAAATTGATATACCAGAAATTAATATTATGAATAATGTTATTAATGGAATATTTATTCCTGTTTGTGG
>CANRCS010000058.1 GCA_947629195.1 uncultured Bacilli bacterium
CGTCTTCCATATACACTCTCTCCTTCTAAAAAATGTGCCATTATTTATTGGTTATCCACATTTTCGTTTTTAGTATAGCATAAACCCCCCCCGAGTCAATATTTTTCTATCAACAATTTTTATTTTTGCAAAAAATGTAAAATGCAAGAATATTTATACAAAATAAAAGATTATCAAATATCTTCGATAATCTTTTATTAAACTTCTAATTGTTTTAAGTACTGTAATTATTTATTTACAGCTTCTTTTAATTTACTTCCAGCTTTGAAAGTTACAGCTACTTTAGCAGCAATTTGAACTGTTTCTCCAGTTAATGGATTTCTTCCTTCTCTAGCAGGTCTATCTTTTGCTTCGAAAGTTCCAAATCCTACTAATGCAACTTTTTTATCTTTCTTTAATCCTTCTTTAATTCCTTCCATAAAAGCGTCTAATGCACGAGTTGCATCTGCTTTACTTAATCCAGCATTTTCTGCCATATAATCTACTAATTCTTGTTTTGACATGTTTTTACCTCCTAATTGTCATTCTAAATAAGCCTGTCTATGCTTATTACAATAATAAAATATCATGTTTTGTGATTTTAATCAATGTTTTTAGGTTTTTTTATTAAAAATATTATTATTTTTTTTAAATATTTACAATAGGTAGAGTTATTTTTACATTTGTACCAGCATTTTCCTTAGATTTGTACTCTATTTTGCCTTTATGTCCCTCTATAATTTCTTTTGACAAACTAACACCTAATCCAGTACCACGCTTCTTAGTTGTATAAAATGCATCATATATTTTATCTAGTGTTTGCTTGTCCATTCCTATACCATTATCACTAATATTAATTACTATGTATTTATCATTAACTGTATATTTCATATCTATATGTGCACCACTTATATTTTCTAGTGCTTCTACACTATTTTTAAATAAATTAATAAATACTTGTTTTAATCTGTTATAATCACCATTTATAAATATTTCATTACCTTCTATTTCATAATTTAATTTTATAGATTTTGAACTTATAAGATTATCTAATGAATTTAAAACTTCTTCTAAAAGCATTTCAATATCCATAATTTCACAATCTAATTTTATTTTAGAAAATTCCATAAAATCATTCATTATAGTTAATGTTCTATCTATTTCACTTTTTATTATAGGAATAAATTTATCTACATGTTTTGGATTATTTTTGTCAAACATATCTAAATATCCCTTGCATACAGCTATTGGATTTTTAATTTCATGAGTTATTTTAAAAAGTGAGTCTCTTAATTGTTTTTCTTTTTCTATTTCTTTGATGGATGTATGTATATATGAAATACTTTCTGCTTTCTCTAACAAGTATAAAATGCAATAAGTTACTAATGGAAATAAAATTATATTTAACCAATTTATACTTCCTAAATAAGTACTATGTAGAATTTTAAAGATAGCATTTATTATAATAAATATCATAGCAAAATTATTCGTTAATATTTTAAACTTTCCTTTAAAAAATAACAATACATTGTAAATTAGATATTCTAATACTAAATATATTAGATTATAGTTATTTACCATTACCATATAATAAACAATTACAATCGATAGTATAAAGCTTAAAATTTTTTTATCTTTATTACAAGCTATTATTAATGGTATATTAAATAACATAATATAGTCATTGCTAAATTTTATACATAAGTAAGTAGATGTGAAAAGTGCTACTTCAAAAAATATGGACTCATCTTTTTTTGAAAATGACTCATTATAAGAAACATAAAATAAATAACACAACATTGGAAATATAATATAAATTATATTAACTATTAAAGAATCAATTATATTCATCTAATAATTCCCCTTTTCTTCCTGTATTATATCGTAACAATATATCTAAATTTGTCGATTTTTGTAAAAAAGATAAGAAGTTTGTTACTTCTTATCTTTTTTATTGTCAATTATATAATCATCTATATATTTTTTTAATGTTCTTGCATTACTTCCAAGTATTATTTTTAATTGATTATCTATTTCTACAATTCCTTTTGCCCCTAATTTTTGAATAGCTTCTTTATTTACTATATTTATATCTTTTAATGTTATTTTACATCTTGATTTATTAACTTCAATATTTTCAACATTATCTTTACCACCTAAATAAGAAACTAATTTATTCATTTCTATTCTTACGTCTTTTCTATTAAGTTTTACTATTGCTAAAGCAATAATAAGTAATATTACAATAATTATTATATATTGTATATTCATTTTTCATCACCACACTAATTATACTATTAAATTATATAAAATACAAATTATTTTGTCAAAAGCATTAAAATTAGGTAATCGTTGTATACTTTTTTCATAACTTTGAATAAGTTAATAGTGAAAAAGGGGTGGAATATAAATGTGTGAAAACGAAAAAAATAACAACAACAACTGTGGATGCATCAACGAAATATTAAAAGTTATTTTAATACTACAACAAAATGCTTGTGGTCCTGATTCTTGTTTGGATACTTGTGATAAACCAATGTTAGGTTGTGGTACTCCAGTAAATTGTAATACTAGACCTGTAACACTTTATACTTGTTGTGGTAATGGTACACCATGGTGTATGCCTACAACAAAAGAAGTTATGGATTGTAATAGAGAACCAAATACATGTTCATGTGTATTCAGAATAGAAAAACTAGAAGATTGTTGTGCAACATTTAGAGTTTTAGCTATTAATCCTGATCCAACAAGTGATAGTCCATATGTAGCAACTGATTCATTCTTCACAATCGATTTAGGTTGTGTATGTGCAATCAAATGCTTAAATGACACTTTTGTTGATTGTATTTAAAATAAAAAGACCAAAGGTCTTTTTATTTTAAATGTTTCTTTTCTTTAAATTATAAGTTGTAAGTGCAATTCCAAATATTCCTATAATCATTATGATAGTATAATATAAAATATTGTCATATGTTTGTGGAGTATTTACTTCATCAATACCAAATATTCCATATTGACTTAAATGTGTAGTAGTAAATACAAGATAATCTCCTTCAATTTTTGTATCGAATGTTTCTTCTATTTTACCGTCCTTAACATATCCAACAATTAATGAACCATATTTTTTCATATCATCTGTTAATTTAATTTTAATTGTATAATGTCCATCATGCATTGGAATTTCATTATATTCTCCTGTTTCATAAATAGCTACTTTAATATCATATAACCCAATAAGGGTTTTACCATTACCTTCAATTTTTGCTTTTTCTTCTTGAGATATAGTGCTCGTTAAATCTTCTGCAAGTAAGACACTATCTTTTTCAAACGGCATATCGGATTCAAAAATAACACCATTTTCACTTTCAACTGAAGTTTTTTGATTTACAAGTTCTTCCTCGTACCATTGATTATCTATTTGTTGTAATTCTTCTTGTGAAATTACATCTGATGATATAACTATACCCCATTTTAATACATATTTATTTAAGTCAGTTATTACATATGCATCTGCCCATTCTTTTAGACTAGTATTATTCAATGGATCGTTAGATGCATTAGAAATTTTATGCATTTTTAATGTACCTGTTCCGCTAAAAGTTACTTTTGTTACATCCCTATAATCTCCTGCATGTATATCAGTAGGAAGTGCTTTTAAAAATGAAACCCATTTAGCATCATATGTACCACCACTTAAAACTACTTCAGGTTCAGTATTATCAGGTACATAGTTATGCCATCCACCTTCACCAGGAATACCTGCTAGTCCTGCTATATAAGATAGTGACCTAACCCCATCCCATTGCTCTTCTAAAGTTATTTTGTTTTCAGATGGATTAAATGTAAGAGCTCCATCAATTGAACTTGCTGCTGAATCCACATTCCACTTATAAGAATTTGTTTCTTGATTGTCATTTTCTTTACTAGATGAAATTTCATAACCAGGAGCGTTTTCGTTAAATTCATCAGGCTTTATAATTTCCGCATTTACATTCGGAATAAATGAAAGTGTGATTATTAATGCAAATAAAACATTAAGTATTTTTTTCATATTATTTTCCTCCTATTCTTTAAATATGAATTTACACATAAATTATTCACATTTTCACCATTATTATAGCATTTACCCCCACTGGCCTGTCAAGAGAGTTTTCCACAATTTCTAGTTTTGAAAAAATGTTGTAAAGTTAAAATTTATATAAAAATATTACAAACTGTAATAAATTGAATTTAATTTATTACAGTTTGTAATTAATTGCTTGGCTCTATGTCCTCAATATCTGAAATATTAATTATTTCATCATCTAAAGTTATAAGAGATGAATTTGTTCTTCCAATTAAACTTTTTGTAACATATTTACCATTTATTTTTATATTTGCTTTAACTTTATATACATTTGTTGGAGACTTAAATAAATTTATTATTTTTTTGTTAATATCTGCGGAACGTACAATATTGTTTAGATTGTGTTTTTTAATAAAATTATCATTACTTGCCCTATTTATTTTTATATCTCCATCTTTTTCAGAATAATATACTTTTCTATTATTTTGAACATTTGAAACTTTATTTGCAAAAACTTTTGGTAATTTATCTTCCATATAATCAACTCCTAATTAATAATATGATAAAACTTTACAAAACTTTCGTTGTAAAAAACATATTTTTAGTATATTATATTAATAGGTGATGAAACACATGAAAAACGTATCTAGATATAAAGTAGAAAAGTCAATTTTAATACCACTTATTATACTTGCTATAATAAGTGTAACAACAATACTTAGTGCACAAAACTTACTTGATAGTTCTCATAGTACTTTATATATTAAACAAGGTATATGGTTTGTAGTTGGTTTTGCTTTAGCATATTTTATAATGTATATTGGTAATGATTTTTTATATCGTAATATATATATATTGTATATTATTGGAGTACTCGCACTTATCGCACTTCTCTTATTCGCAACACCTATAAATAACGCTAAATGTTGGTTTTCACTACCAGGTATTGGTACTATACAACCCAGTGAATTTATGAAAATTATACTGATTATGACATTAGCTCGGGTTATAAATGATTTTAATGAGGAAAATGATAATCCCACTATAGGAGATGAATTTAAGTTTTTAATAAAGGTATTAATAATTGTTGGAATACCTTCTATACTAACCTTTTTACAACCTGATACAGGTGTAGTATTTATATATTTATTAATTACAATTTGTATGTTATTTGTAAGTGGTATTAGATATAGATGGTTTGTATTTGCATTTGGATTTCTTGCTATTGTAATTGGAATAGTACTTGCTACTTACTTATTAAATCAAGAAATGTTTATAAAGATATTTGGTATTGATTTCTTTTATAGGATAGATAGACTACTAGATTGGAAAAGTGGTAGTGGTATGCAACTTGAAAATTCCTTAATGGCAATAGGTTCAGGTGGATTATTCGGTAAAGGATTTGGCAAAACTCCAATTTATTTTCCAGAACCACAAACAGATTTTATATTTGCAGTATTCGCAAGTAATTATGGATTATTTGGTTCTATAATCTTAATTGCAATATTAGTATTTTTAGATGTTAAAATAATAAACTTAGGTATTAAAAGTGTAAATAATACTAATAAATATGCTATTGCAGGAATAGTTGGTATGCTTTTATATCAACAATTTCAAAATATAGGTATGACTATTGGTCTTTTACCAATAACAGGTATTACGCTACCATTTATAAGTTACGGTGGATCTTCTCTATTATCATATATGCTGATGGCCGGAATTATATTTAGTGTAAGTAATGAAAATTTAAGATATACTAACTAAAAATAGTGATTAAAATTGTTTTTAATCACTATTTTTTAAAATATTTTTTATGTCTGATATGTCCATATTTGTTATTAATGAGATTTCCTCTATGCTTTTTCCTGTTTCTTGTAATGTCTTTATAAGTATAGATAATGCATCTTTTGTAGACTTTAGTTCTTCATCTTTTTTTGATAGGATATCTTTAGTAGACTGTAATTCCTTTTGAGTATTTTTAATTTTTACATCTTTCTTTTGAAGCTCTTTTTCTTTTTCTTTAACAGCTTCATATATTGCAGTGTTCATTTCATATTTGTATCTTTCTCT
>CANRCS010000059.1 GCA_947629195.1 uncultured Bacilli bacterium
AAATTCATTAATAAATTAAAAGTAAGTAAAGCATAACATTTAAATAGAGTATAGAACACTATTCTATGTTCTATTTTTTTATTTTATAATCAAATATAATTATCTTGAAATATTTCATAAAATATTGTAAAGTTAATGTATTGTTTGGAGATGAAACAAATGAATACAAATTATCAAAAAGTTTTGGATGAAATACTTCAAAATATTGATGGACAAACATTATTATTACACTCTTGTTGTGCACCATGTAGTAGTTATGTATTAGAATATTTATCAAATTATTTTAAAATAACAGTATTTTATTATAATCCAAATATATCACCTAAAGATGAATATGAAAAAAGAAAAGATGAACAAAAGAAATTTATTTCTAAATTTAAAAGTAAATATCCAATATCTTTTATAGAAGGAGATTATGATAACGATAAGTATGAAGATATAATTAAAGGATTAGAAGAAGAGTGTGAAGGTGGTAGTAGGTGTTTTAAATGTTATAATTTAAGACTTGATAAAACAGCACATTTAGCTCGTCTTAAAAATTTCGATTATTTTGGAACTACTTTAAGTGTTAGTCCTTATAAGAATGCACAAAAATTAAATGAAATAGGAAAAAAATTACAAGATAAATATAATATAAAATATTTATTTTCAGATTTTAAAAAGAAAAATGGTTATAAAAGAAGTATAGAATTATCTAAAGAATATAATTTATACAGACAAGATTATTGTGGATGTATATACAGTAAAATAAATAGGGACAAATTAAAGAAAACTGTTTAAAAATTATTGATTATGTTTTATAATATAAAATGTGAGAGGTTGATAAAGATGATGAAACAATTAAAAAAAGATTTTAATAAGATGTTTACTACATCAATTTTAACAAGTATTATATTTATAGCTTTTGGAATATTTTTACTTTTAAGACCAGATACTACAATAAGAATAATTTCTTATACAATTGGAATAATATTAATATTATTAGGAGCATTTTCTCTTGGTAAATATTATTCAGATAATAAAGAAAAAAAGAGTATTGATTTTAATTTGATATATGGTATTTTAAGTATAATTGTAGGATTAGTAATGATTTTAAATCCTACCGCACTTGCGACTCTTATTCCATTTGTTTTAGGATTTTGGATAGTAATTAATGGAGTTATTAAAATTCAATATGCTCTAGAACTTAAAAAGAATAAAAACGATGCTTGGGTAGCAACAATAGTAATCGCACTTTTAATACTTATATGGGGACTTATTTTAGTATTTAATCCATTTAGTGGTGCGATAGCTATTACACAATTAATTGGAATATTTATAATTATATATTCTATATTAGATATAGTAGAATCAACGCTTATTCGTAAAAATTTAAAAGATATGGGAAAAACTATAAAAAAAGAAATAAAAAAAGCTAAAAAAATTATCGAAGAAGAAGACTAGAAAATGTTTGACAACTAATACTTAAAAGAGTTATAATTAGTACATGTTTTAAAGAGAAACAAAAACTATAATGAGGAAAAGTAATATTAATTACTGTTTAAAGTGAGTTAGGAATAGTGAGAACCTAATAACAAGTGTAATATGAAGAACACCTACTAGTTGCTTAGATGAAATAGTAGTAGTTTAAGCCGGTAATACCGTTATAATTAAGAGATATCAGTTAATGATAAATAGGGTGGTACCGCGAATATTTCGCCCCTTGTCATTAACTTTTTTTAATTTTTAAGGAGGAATATTGATGATAACAAAAGAAAAATTAAAAGACTATGCAAACAAATTGATGTTTGATATGGAAGATAGTGAATATGAAACACTATTAAAAGAATTTGATGTAATAGAAAAACAAATGGAATTAGTTGCGAATTTAGATGGTATATCTAAAGTTAAACCTATGACTTTTCCATTTGAAATGGAATATGTAGAGTATAGAGAAGATAATAATACGAGAACTGTTGATTATAAAGATGCATTAAGTAATGCAAAAGATGTTAAAAATCGTGAAATAAGAGTACCTAAGGTGGTGGAATAATGAGTTATTTAGATAAAACATTAGAAGAAATTAGTAGTGCTTTAAAAAATGGTGAAGTTACAAGTGAAGATTTAGTTAAGGAAAGCATAGATAGGGCTAAAAAATATCAAGAAAAATATAATTCTTTTGTAACAATAACTGAAGATAAGGCATTATCTCAAGTAAAAGAATTAGATAAAATAAGTGATAATCCCCTAAAGGGAATTCCATATGCAATAAAAGATAATTTTTCAACTAAAGGAATATTATCAACTGCATCATCAAATATATTAAAAGATTATGTACCATTTTTTAATGCGACTGTTGTTGATAAATTAAATAATTGTGGTTCTATAATGATTGGTAAAAGTGTTTTAGATGAACTTGCAATGGGTGGTACTGGAACGACTGGACATACAGGAACTGTTAAAAACCCATGGGATGAAAAAAGATTAATTGGAGGTTCTTCTGCTGGTTCTGCTGCTGCGGTTGCATCTGGTATTGTGCCATTTTCAATTGGAAGTGATACAGGAGATTCTATTAGAAAACCTGCTTGTTATGGTGGAGTTGTAGGATATAAACCAACTTATGGACGTATTAGTAGATTTGGTTTATTTGCTTTTGCATCAAGTCTAGACCATGTTGGATGTTTTACAAGAAGTGTAAGTGATGTTGCATATATTTTAGATGCCCTTAAAGGTAGAGATGAAAAAGATATGACAAGTTTACCTGATGATAATATAAGTTATTCTAAAAATCTAACAAAAGATGTTAAGGGTAAAAAATTATTTTATATAAAAGACATAGTAGATAGAGAAAACTATAAAGATAGTATGGATGAAGAATTAGATGAAATTCTAAAAAACTTTGATGGTATTATTAAAAATTGTGAAGATTTAGGTTTTGTTGTAGAAGCAGTAGATTTTAATAAAGAATTATTAAAAGCAATATTTCCTGCATATATAACAATTTCTTGTGCAGAAGCAACAAGTAATAATTCAAATCTTACAGGAATTATTTTTGGGCCTAGAGCTCAAGGTAAAAGTATTGATGAAGTAATGTTTAATTCTAGAACTCAAGGATTTTCTGAATTAATTAAAAGAAGATTTGTATTAGGTAGTTATATTTTACAAAAAGAAAACCAAGAAAGATTATTCTTGAATGCAGGACGTGTTAGACGTTTAATAGTAGAAAAAATGACAGAATTATTTAAAAAGTATGATGGAATGATACTACCTGCAAGTGGTTCAGTTGCGCCTACTTTTAAATCAGAAACAATAGATAAGTTATCTGATAGATATTTATTATTAGAAAATCATATGGCAATAGGTAACTTTGGAGGATTTCCTAGTATTACAATACCTTGTGGACTTGTAAATAATATGCCTATTGGACTAAATATAACAAGTGGTATTAAAAAAGACTTAGAACTTCTTAACATTGCTTATGCTATAGAAGATACTATGAATTATAAAGGACAAATCGCAGGAGGTGTTAAAAGTGAATAGTAAATATGAAGTTACGATTGGATTAGAAGTACATTGTGAAGTTATGACTACATCAAAAATGTTTTCTTCTGCACCAAATAATTATAATGAAACTGCTAATGAAAATATATGTGAAGTAGATATGGGATTTCCTGGTATACTTCCAGTTGCTAATATGGAAGCTGTTAAAAAATCTATAATGATGGCTATGGCACTAAATTGTAAACTTCCTGAATATATGTATTTTGATAGAAAAAATTATTACTATCCTGATTTACCAAAAGGATATCAAATAACTCAAAGTACTGAACCTGTTGGAGTTAATGGATATATAAATGTATATGTAAATGATGAAGTTAAAAAAATTGATATACATGATATTCACCTAGAAGAAGATACTGCAAGTTTAGACCACTATGAAACATATTCATTAATTGATTATAATAGATGTAGTGTTCCACTACTAGAAACAGTAACAGAACCATGTATTCATTCAGCAGATGAAGCATTAGCGTTCTTAGATTCATTAAGAAGAATATTCTTATATACAAAAATTAGTGAAGCAAGAACAGATAGAGGACAAATGAGATGTGATGTTAATATTTCTCTAGCTCCTGTTGGTAGTGATAAACTTGGAACAAAAGTAGAAATGAAAAATATAAATTCATTCAGTAATGTTAAAGATGCAATACTTTATGAAATTAAAAGACAAAGTGAAATATTAGATGAAGGTGGAACTATCATCATGGAAACAAGAAGATATGATGATAGTACAGGTAAAACTTATAGAATGCGTGAAAAAGTTGAAGGAGTAGACTATAAATATTATGTAGAACCTAATATACCACCATATAAAATAACTGATGAATTAATTAGTGAATTAAAATCTAAAATACCAATGCTACAATTTGAAAGAATTAATAAATATATAACTGAATATGATTTATCATTATACGATGCTTCAATATTGACAAAAAATATTGAAACTGCACTATATTTTGAAGATGTTATAAGTAAAAATATAGACCCTAAAATTGCAGCTAACTGGATTAATACTCGTATATTAGGACATGTTAATAAAGAAGAAATAAGTATTAATGATTGTACATTTAAAACAGATGATTTAGTAGAATTAATAGGATATATAAATAAAGGTACTATTTCTACTAAACAAGCAAAAGATGTATTTTATAAATGTTTAGATGAAAATAAAAAACCTAGTGTTGTAATAAAAGAAAATAATATGGAACAAATAACAGATACTAATGAAATATTAAATGTAATAAAAGAAGTAATTGAAGAAAATATGGAACTTGCCTTAAGTTATGATCCAGAACGTGGAAGAACAGTGGATTTCTTTGTTGGACAAATAATGAAGAAAACAAGAGGAAAAGCAAATCCTAAAGCTGCTATGGATTTAATTAAAGAAGAATTATTAAAACTTAAAAAATAAATGAAAGGAAAATAGACATGAATAAATATAGAACAAATACGTGTGAAGACTTAAATGAAAGTTTTATTGGAAAAAAAGTAAAAATAGCAGGATGGTTACAAAATTATAGAGATCATGGTGGAGTGTTATTTTTAGACGTAAGAGATCATTATGGAGTTATGCAAGTAGTTATTAATGAAGATAATAAAGAATTACTAGAATTTGCAGAACATATTAGTAAAGAATCAACTCTTAGTATCGAAGGTACCATTAGAAAAAGAGACGAAGATACTATCAATGAAAAAATAAGTACTGGTACAATTGAATTAGTTGCAGATAAAATTGATGTTTTAACTAAACCAATAGAAAGTTTACCATTTGAAATTTATCCTGATAAAGATATTAAAGAAGATGTCAGATTAAAATATAGATTCTTAGATTTAAGAAGAGATGCTATGCACAAAAATATAATCTTTAGAAGTGAAGTTATAAAATATGCAAGAGAAGTTATGGAAAGTTTAGGATTTATGGAAATACAAACACCAATATTAACTGCATCATCTCCTGAAGGAGCAAGAGATTTCGTAGTTCCATCAAGAAAATATCCTGGTAAATTTTATGCGCTTCCTCAAGCACCTCAAATCTTTAAACAATTACTTATGGTATCAGGATTTGATAAATATTATCAAATCGCACCATGTTTTAGAGATGAAGATGCAAGAGCTGATAGAACAGCAGGTGAATTTTATCAATTAGATTTAGAAATGAGTTTTGTAAGTGCAGAAGATGTATATGAAGTAGGAGAAAAAGTATTATCTAGTATTTTCAAAAAATTCTCTAATAAGAAAGTATCAGAAAAATTTAAAAAAATTCCTTATAAAGAAGCAATGCTTAAATATGGAACTGATAAACCTGATTTAAGAAATCCACTTGAAATAATAGATTTGACTAATTCTCTTAAAAATACTACATTTAAACCATTTATAGATTCTATAATAAGAGGAATTGTAGTTGAAAATTTAGCAGATAAATCAAATTCATGGTTTAATGAAGTTGTAGATTATGCAAGTAGTATTGGAATGCCTGGTATAGGTTATATAACTGTAAATGATGATATGACTTTTAAAGG
>CANRCS010000060.1 GCA_947629195.1 uncultured Bacilli bacterium
TTAATACCAGTAGTATATAATGAAGAAGAAGATAAATGGGCAGTAGCAGATACAGAGGCAGGATGGTATGATTATGATAAACAAATATGGGCAAATGCAGTAACAGTAAATAGTGAAAAATATAGAAATTTAGAACCAGGAACAGCAATACCAATGAAAAGAATAAATAGTATGTGGGTATGGATACCAAGATACAAATATAAAATAACAGGAAGTATTGGAAAATCAAGTAATGTAACAAATCCACCACAAATAGAGGTTATGTTTGAAAGTGGAACAGCAACAACAGGAACACAATTAACATCATGTTCAATAACATCAACAACGTGTTTCTATACACACCCAGCATTTAGAGACGGAAATACACAAACACTAACATCAAGTACATCAGTAAAAACAGGATGGGATGAAGAGTTAACAGGATTTTGGGTAGGAAAGTTTGAAACAGGAACAGATGATACAACATGTAATAATAGTCCAAGTTCATCGAATTGTAATAAAGAATTAAATCCAATAATAAAACCGGATGTTCCATCGTTGAGATATCAAACAGTAAGTACTCTATTTAAAACCTCATTAGTATTTGCAGGAGGAACAATGGCAGCAGATGGAACAGTAAAATTTAATGGAAGTGATACATATGGAATACCAAGTACAGTAGATACCCACATGATGAAAAATACAGAATGGGGAGCAGTAGCGTACCTTTCACAAAGTAAATATGGAAAGAACGGAAATAGTAATTATACAACAACAGCAGATAAAGAAATATATAAAAATGATAGTTCAGATTATTATACAGGAAGAAGTAGTGGACAACCTCCAACAAGTGGAAGTAGTGAAAATGGAACATATTCCTACAATGGAAAAAGTTGTGATACAACAGATTCAACAACAAAAGAATGTACAGGGACAAAAGATATCTTAAAAGGAACAGGAGCAAGTACAACAGGAACAATATATGGAATATATGATATGAGTGGAGGAGCAGGTGAATATACAATGGGCAACTGGGCGGAAACAACAAAATCTTCAGTCTTCACAAAATTTCCAGAGCAAAAGTATTGGGACAAATACACAGGAAGTAGTTCAAGTAGTATAAAAAAAGAAAACGCAATAAAAGGAGATGCAACGTACGAAACAATGAAGTGGTATTTTGATAACGCTTACTTTGCGTCCTCTGCTGACCCTTGGTTCTACCGTGGGGGTTACTACGGCAATAGTTCTACTGCAGGCGTTTTCTACTCCAACAACTTCTATGGCGATGCCTCTTCCAACAACTCGTTTCGCAGCGTTTTAATTCCATAACCAGAGGTTGTGGAATACCCACATTACCCACAAAATGCACAAGAAATGAACAGAAAATAAATTCCACAAAAGAGCGGTTCCAAAGGTAAGTAAGACTCCAGGGTAATCGGTTGTCCGATTACCCTGGAGCGATTTTGCTAGTAATTTTTAATTATATATAAATATAAGGCGCTTATAAAATCTTTAGAGAATATTAGAATATTTTTATCTATTTCTTTATATTTGTTGTTTTCAACACAATATTTAATTTTATCATATAAATATTTTATTCTAACTTTGTTGTCTTTAAATTTTATTAGACTTAATTTTTTAGAACTATCATATTCTAAGTTATCTAATTTGTTGAAAATAGTATTGTTAAAATTGAAGATTTTATGTATTTTTGTTTCATCCATATTGAAAGTACTGCCTAAATTATCAATCGCACAACTAATTAACATATCGATAGTATCATCATTTGGTATATTATCTTTATACAATATTTTTATAATATTTGTTATAAGTGTATTATAAACTGTTTTTTGTGGAAAAAAGTTTGTAAGTTCATTTTTAAATTTATCTTTATAATCTATAATTAAATTTCTTAAATGATTTTTTTTGAAAGTATATATGTTTCCATCTAATTTTCCAAAAGTCTTCATTGTATCATTATATCCTAAATCTATTGCTCTTGCTGCTAAATCCTTAGTAAATACTAAAAATGAACCTAATTTACTTCTTGGACTAATATATGTTATATTAATATTTTTTTTCTTAGTTGATTGTTTTATACCAATACAGTTTAAATCAACTGCAATAACATCCTCTGCTCCCATCTTTATTGCAAGATTTATAGGTAAATTATCATAATAACCACCATCTATGTATGCATCATCATTTATTATCTTTTTTTGAAAGGCTGGAAAACAAGTAGCAGATGCCATGATATAGTCAATAAATTCATTTTCAGGTATTTCTTTTTTTTCTTTTTCAATTGGTTTTAATTTGGATAATTTAAAAGTTACTAATCCATAATTTATGTTTGATTTGTATATTTTTTTAGTGTTAATAACACTTCTAATTAAATTTTCTAGTTTAGATACTTCCATACCACCATCTAAAACTATATTTTTAGTATACATTTTAAGAACTTCTTTTTTACCTGCCATTGTACTATAATCATTTTGTATTTTCTCATCAAAAATCAATTCAAAACCTAATCTTCTCCAAAGATAATATGCTTTATGATATGCTTTTTGTGTCATTATAGCTCCATTAATCGCACCGACACTAGTTCCTGTTACAATATCATATTTTATTCTTAATTTTCTTAGTGCTTTCCACACGCCAATTTGATATGCGCCATTACTTCCTCCACCAGATAAAACAATTGCTCTTTTCATAAATAACACCTCTAAAAATTTTTATAACCCTAGTATAAAGTAATATATAGTTAGTGTCAATGATATAGTAGTGTGAAAATATAATTTATATGTGATATAATTTTACTGGGCGATGGTTATATGCATAATAATATGAATAAAGATAAAATAAAGAAATTGATTAATAAAGTTATTTTAGAAGAAAGTAAAAAAGATAATATTGATGTTGATATAAATATATTTTCAATCATAGAGTATTACAAAAGTCCAATCTTTAAAGAAAAATTAAAATTAAATAAAAATAGTATATTTAAACCTTTAACTTGTCTTGGATATAAATCATCAGATAATTCATTAGTTTTATTTACAACGCCATATTCTAAAATGTATAGTATTTTAATACAAAATAATATTAAAAATGAAAATCAGCTTTTTAATATTTTATCTACAACATATCATGAATATAGACATCTACTACAAAGTAAAAAAATATATAAAAATATAGATTTATCAATACCTAATAATTTATTAGAAATTAATAATAATATTAGTTATGATGAATTTAAATATATTATAGATAATTTTAATATGAGATATGTATATTATAATGATGGTAAATCAGATTATCGTTTGTTTCATGATTTTTATTCATTTGAAATAGATGCAGATTGTTATTCGTTTGAAAAAACTGAAAACTATTTAAAAGAAAATGATTCTTATAATAATTATAAAGATATAATTCATCTTCATAAAATATATAATAATATATGTAAAACTTTATATGATATTCAAGTATCATTAACAAAATTTTTATATATTTTAAGTATTTCAAATATAAATGTTTTGCCATATGAAAATACAATTATTGAATTATTATTTGAAAAAGACTTAAAAGATAATAAATTTATATTTAGAAATATAAATGAGATATTAGAAAATGAAAAGTTTCAAAATCTTGATGAAAAAATCAAATATTCAATATTATCTAATAATTTACTTATTAAAAATATTGATATAGATAGATTAAATGATGAAGAGTGCCACTTATATTTCAAATCATTAAAGTATACATATGAATTAGATGAAAAGCGTAAAAGAGAATTATCTAAATATAGTTTAGATAGTAATAAAAATATATGTAAATATTTCTTAAAAGATATTTCATTATTTATGAAATATAAGAAAGAATTATTAGGTAATTATTACGAAAATTTAAATAGTATATTTGAAAATATAGAAGATAGTAAGACTAAAAAGTTAAGAAAACATCAGAAAAATCTATAATTTGCATTTTATAAATTAATATGATATAATATGAAATCGATTCGGAGGGGGAATCATATATGGATTTTAAATTGGAAGATGAGATTACCTTAATGGAAGTTAATAACAAAGATAAGAGTTATGGAGATGTAACAGGACAAATAGTTGTATACAAAGATGATAAAGTTTTTGGTGTCATTAAGACAAATGATTTTGAAATGTTTGTACGTGGTAAAGTTGTAGATGATAAAATTTATGTTAGAAATGTACTAGATAATAATTATGTATATGATTTATCAGATAATATTATTTTCTATAATAAAGACAATATACTATATAAAGATAAAAATTTTGATTTTGGTTTGAATGAAGTTGAATTTGATATCAAAAAAGTAGATAATTTAAATAGAAAAATATTAGATCATAAAGATAATATAGATGGTATGAAAAGCACTACAAATAGAGTATTAGTTCTTAAATATATATGTACTAATATTTAAACTTTACTAATTACTTGTCAATTTAGAAAGAAAATTGTAAATTGTTTTATAATTTTCTTTATTTTTATTTTAAAATAGTGCTATACTGTAATTGAAGTAGACATTTGTAAGGGATGAAAGGGTGTTAAAAATGTTAAAAACAAATGTTGGTTACAGTATTCTAAATGATAGTTTTGAAAATGGAATAGAAGTAGCTAATAAAACGATAAATGGATTATCTAATCCTAAAGTTGCACTATTATATTCATCTTCTGTATGCGACCATGAGAAGTTAATTCAAGGTTTTAAAAGTATTAGAAATATACCAATTATTGGATGTACTTCTTCTGATGCTATAATTGTTCAAGATGGTATTATTAATTCTGAAACAGGATTTTCTGGTGCGATTGCATTTGATGATGAAACTTTAAAAGTTGGTATTGCTGGTATGCAGAAAGATAATGATGCAAGACTCACTGGTAGACAAGTTGCAATAGAAGCAATAAGAAATGCTAATACAGATATAAGACCGTCATATTTTTATATGATTTCAAGTCCAACGGAGGAAGAAGAATATTTAAAGGGTATTCAAGATATTATTGGAAGAGTGCCAATGTTTGGTGGAAGTAGCGCAAGTAATAATATGGATAATACATATAAAATATATTGTAATGATAAAATATTTTCTGAAGGGTGTGCAGTTGCATTCTTCTATACAGATAGAGATTTTGAAACGGAATTTACTGGAGCATACCATGAAACAAATAGAAAAGGTGTAGTAACTAAAGTAGAAAATAAAAGAAAATTAGTAGAGATAGATGGAGAAATGGCTCTAAAAAAATATTCGGAATATAGAGGAATAAATATAGATAATTTAAAAGATAATGCACTATGTAATATAACCATAACTAATCCATTTGGAGTTAAAGATTCGATGGATAATATAACAGTTATTAATCATCCAATAACTGGTAATAGTGATTATTCAATAAATTTTAGTAATAATTTAGTTGAAGGCACATGTATAAATATGTTGGATTCTACTATTGATGAATTTGTTAAAAGTACTTCTGATGCAGTAAATATTATAAATACAAAGTTAAATAATAATGTTTCAGGATATTTATTAATTCACAATGCATTTAGAAAAGATGGAATTAAAGACAGAATGTTAGAAGTATATAATGAATTAAAAAATTCATGTGGAAATATTCCGTTTATAATGATTTTTTCATCTAGTGAATTTGGATATCATGAACATAGTGCGAATGTTTGTGGTAGTTTAATGTTATCATTTACTGGATTTGAAAAATAAAAATAGGTAAATCTTAATTGCCTATTTTTTTTGCCAATTAATTTTTGACAAAACCAATTTTTTGGAGTATAATATTATGCGTTTTTGTAAAAAAAGGGAGTTGAATAACATGAAGAAAACAAAAATTATTTGTAGCATAGGTCCTGCTACTCAAAAATGGGAAACATTTAAAGAATTAGTTAAATCTGGAATGAATGTTGCTCGTATTAATTTTTCACATGCAACATTAGAAGAAAGAAAATTGGATGAATCTTTAGTTAAAAGAGCAAGAGAAGAATTAGGAGTTAATCTAGCAATTTTATATGATACTAAAGG
>CANRCS010000061.1 GCA_947629195.1 uncultured Bacilli bacterium
TGGTAGAGGAAATTCGGACTTATTAAAAAGCCGATTATTATTAAGCGATTATTTCCATTCTATTGAATAAGAGCCACGTTTGTTCTCTATAATATAAATACATTTAAGGATTTGATAGTATGATATTTGATAGTTGGAATAAAGATAATTATGTAGAATTTATTAATTATTTAAAAAGTTATGAAGATATAAAATATAAAGAATTTAATTCTAAATTAATTCCTAATATTAATAAAAAATATATAATTGGTATTAGAATTCCAATACTAAGAAAGATAACTAAACAAATATTAAAAACTGATTGGAAGCAATTTTTAAATGTTTGTAAAAATAAATATTTTGAAGAAAAAATAATTTATGGATTAGTAATTTCTAATATTAAAGATGAGAAATTGTTTAAAAACTATTTTAATAAATTTATTAAAAAGATAGATAATTGGTGTACGTGTGATACTTTTTGTAATAGTATTAAAATTATTAATGACAATAAGAGTAAATATTTTAATTATTTTTCAAATATTAATGTTAATAGTGAATATGAAATAAGATGCATATTAGTTATATTTTTAAATTATTACATAGAAGAAGAATATATTGATAGAATTTTTTCTTATGTTGATAATATAGAAAATAGGAAATACTATGTTCAAATGGCAATAGCATGGCTTCTTAGTTATTGTTATATTAAATTTAAAGATAGAACTATTAAATACATTTTAAATTCTAATTTAGATAAGTTTACATTTAATAAAACAATACAAAAAATTATAGAATCTAATAGAATTACTAATAAAGAGAAAATGAACTTGAAAAAACTAAAGAGAACTTAATGGTGTTTTATATTTGTTTGTGATAAAATAAATAGCAGGTGGTAAAAAATGAATTACATAAAAGGTACATTTAGAAAGTATATATTTAATTCTGGAAAAGGTTTTATTGTTGGATTATTTAAAGTTAAAGAAACAAATGATGAACAATTAAAAGATTATGTAAATAAGACAATAACTTTTTCTGGTAATTTTTTAGATTTAAATGTAGATGAATTATATGTATTTTATGGTGAGGGTATAAGACATCCAAAATATGGATTCCAATATTCAGTAAGTAATTATGAGAGAGTAAAACCAGAAGAAAAAGATGGAATAATAGAATTTTTGTGTAGTGATTTATTTAATGGAATTGGAGAAAAAACTGCCAAGACAATAGTAGAGATATTGGGTGATAGAACTTTAGATTTAATTATAGAAAATAAAGAGAATTTACTAATGGTTCCAAAACTTTCACAAAAGAAAATTGATGAAATTTATGATACATTAATGAAATATAATGAGAGTCATAATACGATTGTATATTTAACTAATCTTGGTTTTTCAATGAAAGATGCATTAAATATTTACAATACATATAAAGGACAAACAATAAGTAATATAGAATATAATATTTATATGTTAGCACAAGATATTGATAATATTAATTTTGAAAAATTAGATGAAGTTGCGATACAATTAAATTATGAAAAAAATGATGATAGAAGAATTGAAGCTTGTATTATATATGTTATGAAAAAACTAACCTTTGAAAAAAGTGATACATATTTAAAAAAGGAAGATATAGTAAATAATACTTTAAGATTTTTAGGAATAAATGATGATATAGAAATGAACCTTATAAATTTAAATAAAGAAGGTAAACTAATAATAGATAATGATAGATATTATTTAGAAGAAGTATATGATGCTGAAAAAAATATTGCAGATACGCTATATTATCTTTCTAATTTACCATCAAAACCAATTAAAAATTTTGAAAAGCATATTAAATTTTTAGAAGAATTTAATAATATAAAATATAATGAACAACAAGTTATGGCAATTAAGAAAGCACTAGAAAATAATCTACTTATAATAACTGGTGGTCCAGGTACAGGAAAAACTACAATAATAAATGCTATCGTTCAAATGTATAAAGACATAAACAAATACGAAAATGAGGAATTGATACAAAAAATTGCCTTGCTTGCTCCAACAGGAAGAGCATCAAAAAGGATGAGTGAATCTACACAATTACCTGCATCTACGATACATAGATTTTTAAAATGGAATAAAGATACAAATGAATTTTCAGTAAATGAATATAATAAAGATTTTAGTGAATTTGTAATAATTGATGAAGTAAGTATGATAGATAATGCATTGTTTGATAGTCTTTTAAAAGGGTTAACTAAAAATGTAAAAATTTTATTAGTAGGAGATTATAATCAACTTCCAAGTGTTGGACCTGGTCAAATATTAAAAGATTTAATCGAAAGTGATATGATCGATACTGTACATTTAGATTTACTATATAGACAAAATGAAAACTCATACATAGTAACTTTAGCCCATGAAATAAAAAATAATGACTTATCTTTAAATTTTTTAAATAAAAAAGATGATTATGCATTTATAGAATCAGATAGTTATAATATAACAAACAATATAATTGAAATATGTAAAAGAGCTATGAAAAAAGATTTTGGTGTTAAAAATATACAAGTATTAGTTCCTATGTATAAAGGCCAAAATGGTATAGATAAATTAAATATAGAACTTCAAAAATTATTTAATCCATGCGATTTAGAAAAAAAAGAAATTACTTATGGTGAAGTAATTTTTAGAGAAAATGATAAAATATTACAACTTACAAATATGCCTGATAATAATGTTTTTAATGGAGATATAGGTACTATTACTATGATTAAATCCGCACATGAAACTAAGTCTAAAAAAAATGAAATATATATAGATTTTGATGGAAATGTAGTAAAGTACGAACCAAAAGATTTTATAAATATTAAACATGGATATGCGATTAGTATTCATAAATCACAAGGTAGTGAATTTGATTGTGTAATTATGCCAATAGAAAACGCATATAGAAGAATGTTATATAAAAAATTAGTTTATACAGGTATTACTAGAGCTAAAAAAAGTTTAATTTTAGTAGGAAGTTCTAATACCTTTAAGTATGCAGTAAGTAATGATACAGAATATGATAGAAATACTACATTAAAAGAATTTTTGTTAAAAAATATTAATAATTGAATAATAATGAAAAAATAGTTCAAAATATTAGTGTATATATGTTTAAATATATACACATATTTTTTTAGCTGAGAGGTGATAGGTTATGACAAAGAAAATAATGGGATTTACAGCGTTAGGTTTAGGTATGTATCTTGCATATAAAAACATGGACAAAATAAAAGATGTCGCAAATGATATTTCAAATATGATGAAAAAAGAATATGATGAGCTAGAAGATATGTTGTAAAAAAAGGATGAATTTTTTCATTCTTTTTTACATTTTTAAATATTTATGATATTATATATTTGTATAGTAGATGGAGGTTTTAATATGGATACTAATACAGATTATTCATCATTTGATGAATCAATATCATTTATAAATAATAAAAATTATCAAGAAAAGTATAACGAAGCTCTAAATAGGAGTATACAAAGAAAAAAGAGAATTAGAGAAAGAGAAATAAAAATTCAAAAAAGAAACAAAGCATTAAGATCAAGTGCACTTGCTACCGTAATAGCAATATCAGTTGTAGTAGGAACACCAAAAGTTAATCATCAAATTTTAGTAAATAAAGCCATTGATTATCAAAAACAACAAATAGCTATGATGATGAGTGAAGGAAATCAAAATTATACAGAAGAACAGATGCTTGGATTAATGGATATGCTTGGTGATGAAAAGGGAATAGAAATGGCTACTAATCAAAATTGGCAAGATTATTGTAGAGATAATGGATATACAGAAGTTACATATGTTAGTGATGGGGGAAATTATTCTACAAGAGAACCTTCTATAAGGGTTTTAAGAAATTATTTAGAAGAAGAAGCAATAAAAAGAATGAAGGAAAATACAGATGAAAATGGAGATTTTGTTTTTCCAAATTTACATGATGGAGGAAAGCAAAGATGATTGATATTGAAACAATTATTTTAGAAGATAATAACGAATATATAATTACTAAAAGAATTAATGATAACAATACTGAATATCTATTACTTAATAATTCTTCTGATCCATCAGTATTTTGTATAAGAAAAATAGTAGTTGAGAATAAAGAAAATTATATAGAAGGTTTAGACTCAAAAGAAGAATTTGATAGGATATTAAATAAAATACAAGAATAAAATGTTCTTGTATTTTTTATCTTCTATAATTATTATATGTATTTAATGTTTTTTGACTCTGAATATTATTATTTGACATTTGATAAATTGGTTTATATTCATTAGGACTGCTAGGTAAAATATTATTAAGTTGTGATGATTGTTTAGTTTCCCTATTTTGTTGTTTATTTTCTTTTTTATCCGATACTTTAGAAACTGTCCAACCTTTTTCTGTTTGAATTGCAGGACATATTTGTTTATATGCATTTATATACATAAATTTCCCCGGTGTCCAATTTGCTTGATTAATTAAAAATTCTAATTTTTGGTCGCCATTTACTATACCAGAAGTTTCCTTATCAATCGCAAGCATAGTTGCTCTATCACTAACCCAAAAAACTTGAATACCTGATTTTAAAACATCTTCAAAAGTTATTTTTCTAGGTTCAGTATCTTTTCTTATAGCTACATCAGTACTTGAAAACCATTCGTGATTAAAATTACCTTGTTCATCTACATCTGGTGTAAAAGAAGTAGAGTCAACTGAATATATATAACCTGTTGTTTTATCAATATTTAACAAATTATGATGTTTTCCTAATATAATTGCT
Source organism: uncultured Bacilli bacterium (assembly GCA_947629195.1). Lineage (GTDB taxonomy): Bacteria > Bacillota_I > Bacilli_A > RF39 > UBA660 > JAFSEX01. The sequence goes on from CANRCS010000061.1 coordinate 4,784, forward strand.
CCTATTTCTTTATTGCCAAATTCAAAGTAATAAAATGGATATAAAGTGTAGAGAATTGCTAACTTCTCATCATCAGTTGCGAATACCAAAGGTTTATTTTTATTATTATTCATCGAAGGTTTAATAGAAAATATTTTATTTTGTTTTTTTGTTGACGTGTGCATTAAATATTGTGGTTTAGTAGCTAGTAAATCTTTAATCTTTTTATCTTGTATTGTCGTAAACAAATCAAACAAACCCATTTTTATCACCTTCGATTCTAATCATACATATATATTTTATCATAAAATTAGTAAATTATAATAGCAATTTTAATAAAATTTAAAAATATACATAATATATACACATAATTTATAAAATCTTTTGGTAACTACCATCGTTTAATTCTATTATTTCATTTACTTCATAATCATTTTCAATAGTTGGAAATACTCTTAATTTTTCATACGTTAAATTTTTATTTAAAATGACTTTTGACATTTTTTTGAGTAAGTAACCATCTTCTAATTCATGTTTATATGTTTTATTGCAATTGTTTTTAGAGGATACTATTATTTTATAATCATCATTTTTGTAATCACAGTTAAGAAATCTTATTGCAAAATCCATTACAATATCCCCAAATATTAATGCATTCTGATATGGTTTTGTATTTATATCATTTAATAATTTTCTTTCTATTACTCTTTTTTGTAATGATAATTCAAAACATACTGAAAAACTTGTGTTTGAATAATCTTTTATATTCCATTTATAATTAGGATAATATTGATCAACATATAACATAAATAAGAAAGAAATATTTCTATCATTTTTTATCTTATCTAATAGTATATTTATAAAATAAATTTCATGTGGTATTTTACCAGAATATTTTAAGTCACTAATTTTTGTATTCTTTTTAATAGGTTTCATTTAAATCCCCCCTCAAGTCCAAATATTATACCACATTTTTAAGTTTTGTTATATTTTTTTGTTTTTCTAATCATATATTTAACTGGTGATAGTATGTTTCATAGGAAAATAGATATGAAAATAAGGATAGTTTTGTGTGTAATATTTATATTATTTGGACTTATTATTTTTAAAGTAGGGTATATTCAATTATTTCAATATGGTAAGTTAAATAAACTTGCTAAAGACTTGTGGAGTAGAAATTTACCAATAGAAGCTAATCGTGGAAA
>CANRCS010000062.1 GCA_947629195.1 uncultured Bacilli bacterium
GTGTATTTGAAGATAAATTCTTGATATAACTAAAGCTAGAAATCACATAAGGATTTCTAGCTTTAATAAGCATGACAAATTATCTATGTTTACTATAAATATAATTAAATCAGTATATTTTATTTTGCAAATCTAAATTTATTTTATTAAAATATAGTTAAAAATTGAATTTAAAATTTTTATTTACATTACTATTCATTGTTATATTTCAAATATTCACAATTTTTTAATTTATAATTATAATAATCATTATTTGTAGGTTCCCCCTCAAAAAAGCATTTAACATATATACTTACTCCAGCATGAGTAACAACAAGTATATTTTTCCCCTTGTAATTTTTAGATATATCATCAAAAAAGTTTTTGATTCTACTTCTAAAATCGTTAATGTTTTCTATACCCATTCTATTTTCATTTGGATCATTGAAATCTATCTTCACATCTATTTCTGTCTTTAATTTTCCTTCTAAATTTCCAACACACCTTTCAATAAGTCTTTCATCTTTTATAATGTTATTATCACATATAATTTGAGCTGTTTGGTATGCACGTTTTAATGGACTAGAAAATACTAAATCAAATTTTATTCCACTTAGTTCATCTCGAACCTTATTTGCTTGCTCAATACCCTTACTGTTTAATTCAACATCTATCCTGCCTTGATATCTTCCCTCAACATTCCAATCAGTTTGTCCATGTCTTACTATGTATATCATTTAATCACCCTTTCTTTTTAATGTATTAATACACAACTTAAAAATTAATAAAAAATAACGCTTAAATGCGCTATTATTATATAGTTTCATAAACACTAACTTGTTTTTTGTCTCTTCCCTTACGTTCATATTTAACATATCCATCAATTTTTGTAAATAATGTATGGTCATTACCAATACCTACATTGTTACCTGGATATATTTTTGTTCCACGTTGACGATAGATTATACTTCCTGCAGAAATAAATTCACCATCGGCTGCTTTTGCACCAAGTCTTCTACCAGCAGAATCTCTACCGTTTGAAGAAGAACCTTTACCTTTTTTATGTGCGAATAATTGAATATTTAATTTCATTAATTGTGGCATGAAAACACCTCCTCATTGTATTTTTATATTATTTTTATAATCTTTTTCTAAAGATTTAAGTAAGTCAATCATATTATTTATTAATTTATCAATTATATTATTATGAATTAATATATTAATACTTAAATAACCATTATTTTCTTCATATGATAAAGAATTATCATATATGTTTAGTATTCCATTAACAGTTGTAATTACTATACTGCTTATGGAAGCACATACTATATCTTTTCCATAATCATCATATAAAGAATGACCTTTAATAGTTATATTATTGATAACATTATTTTCTTTATTAATTTTAACTTTAATCATTAGATACCACTACGCTTCAATTTTAGAAATAACAACTTTAGTGTATGGTTGTCTATGACCTTGTTTTCTACGATATTTCTTTTTAGGTCTATATTTGTAAACTAAAATTTTCTTTTGCTTACCATGTTTTTCAACCTTACCTGTTACTTTCGCACCACTTACATATGGTCTACCAACAGTATCATTTACCATTAATACTTTATCAAATGTAATATCTTTACCAGCTTCAGCATCTAATTTTTCTACATAAATAACTGAACCTTCAGTAACATAATATTGTTTTCCACCTGTTTCAATAACTGCTTTCATATTATACCTCCTTTTCTTTAATCTAAGACTCGCCTTTAAGGTAACATAATATGTTTTAATTTTAACCTTTTCAGTGCGGTTGTAGAGTTAGAGGCCCTACAAACATTAACAATTCTATCATAATAGTAGGTTTTAGTCAAATGCTTTATTTAAATTTATTTTTAAGTAAACTCTTTTCTGTTATATACTCATTGTTTATTTTAAATACATGCTTTTTATCTCTATACATTTTCATAATTTTATTATTTTTAATTACCTTTATATTTTTAAAATTAAAATTATATAAATATCTTTCAAATATAAATCTATTAAATATATATTTATGATTTTTTCTTTCTTCTTCTAGTTTATTAATTAATAATCCTATTATTAAAATAGTATTCATAGATATATAGTTTTTTATGGAATATATTATAAATAATATAATAAAAATATAAGAAATTATAATTGATAATTTATGAGATAATTTAAATGGTAAGAATTTTGAAAATATAAGATTTATAATTTTAATACCATCTAGTGGATAAATTGGAATTAAATTAAAAAATAATATGGAATAATGATAATTTTTAAACATTATAAATACATTATCAGAAATGCAATATAAATTATGTAATGCATAAATTACGATATATAAGAATGTTTGAAAAATTAATCCAGATATTACTATAATTAATTCTTCTTTAATAGGTTTATTTATTTTTTCATCAAATTTTATTAATCCTCCAAATGGATAAAAATTAATACTTTCTATATTCCAATTGTAATAAATAGAAGTTAAAACATGACCTGTTTCATGAACAAATATTACTATGAAAAAAATACTAAATTCTTTAAATAGTCCTGTGAGTATTGAGATGAGCGCTAAAAAAAAGAATACAGGATGTATTTTAAGTTTTTTCAATATATTCTTTATAGTCAAGATATTCTCCATCTTTTTGGTAAACTAAATATAATTCTTTACCTTTTACTTCACCAAGTAGTTTACCTTTTTCTACATAATCATATAATTTGACGTTTATATTATCTAAATTGCCATACCATAAATCTATTCCATTAGTTTGTTGAATTATAACTATATTTCCATATCCTTCTTTTTCGCCTTGAAATACTACTATACCACTTTCTTGTATAGGAACTAAATAATTTTCTTCAACAGTAAGTTTAACTCCATCTAAATATTTATTTGCTTCGCTATAAGTTAGTTTTTCATTAAATGTAGTTTTAACTTCTTCTTTAAATATTTTTACATCTTTAAATGGTAATATAGAACCAAAATATTTTGTATATAAATCATTTACCATCGCAAATGAAAAGTTTTTTTCAAATACATCTTGTTTTATTATTGCTTTATATTTATCACTTGATTTAGTTACAACTAATACTCCTAATACTAGAACTGCCGTAATTAAAAATTTATATATGAAAGGTTTAATATATTTATTTTTATTTATTTTAAATATTGGTTTTCTAGTATTTTTACTTTTATTTTTTATTCTATTTCTTACTTTATCTATTTCACTCATCTATTATCACCTAGAAAATAGTATGAAATAAGAACGATAATTATTACTTGTAAGTTAGTTCAAATCACTTTTTTTAATTATAAATGTTTTATAACCTTTATAAAATGCATAAAAAACATCATCTAGTTTTATATTTTGTTTTTTTAATATACCAAGTATCCATATTCTACTTTTATTTAAACTTTTTAATACATCATCTTGTATTTTTCCATCTATTATTACTGCAAATGGATAACTTGTTGGTATATTAAATATATTCTTTTTAAATATTGATAATTGTCCACTATTTTCTAATATTGCATATTCTACCTCTTCTAAATTTCTTACTCCATTAATTCTAAGTTGCATAAGTAAATCATTTAAATTATATTTTTGTATGGACATTTCTTTAAAATTTATTTTACCATTTTTAATTATAACAGCAGGTTTTCCATCTAGAAAATCTCTTGCTTTAGGAACATTTAAAGATAGGTATGCTAAAGCAATTTGTAAAATACATAAGATTACTATTGGAAGTAGAGAGTACAATAAGCTTTTATCATAATTTTCTATACTTATCGCAACTAATTCGGCAATTAAAATTGATACTATTAAATCTATAATACCAAGTTTACCTACTTCTCTTTTACCCATTATTCTATATAATATTAAAACAATAAAATAGAAAAATACAGTTCTAAAAATTATTGGCATATAATTCATATATTATTCACCCTATTTTAATTATGGCATTTTGAATATTTTTTTATTCACATTCATAATATTTATTGGGTGAATTATGATGTTAAAAATTTATTTAAAAGATATTGCATATATGTTAGGTTCAATAGTTGTAGGAATATTTTTATTTACAGTATTAAATTATTTTAATATTTTAAGCGATAAGGTTATGAATTTCATGAAAATTTTATTAAGTGTTGGTGCATTTGGATTTGCAGGATGGTACCTTGCTAAAAATACTAAAAAAAGAGGTTTAATAGAAGGACTTAAAATTGGTGGTATTGTATTAGCATTTTTCTTAATTATATCTTTAATTTTTCTAAGTTCTAAATTTGAAATTAAAAACTTATTATATTATTTAATTTTACTTGCATCATCAGTTTGTGGTGGTATAATAGCTAAACAGAAAAAAGAAGATTAAAAATACTATTGATTTTAAAGTTCAATAGTATTTTTTATTTTCATCCTACCAAATATGGAGAAATTTTAGTACCGTTACCACTGGTATACAAAAGATCAGATTTGAGATTTATTGTAGGACGCGTCCCCCACTCGCCATCCACAGTGACGGAGAGTACCTCACCACGGTCGGCCACAATCCCAACGTTAATCAAGCCATCGAAGTAATCAGGAGAGGCGGTCCAGAAATAAAAACTTTTTCCTTGTAAATAGTATGATTCATTCCAATCAGAACCAGCTCCCGCAAATATTACTTCATCTGCTGTTATTAGTCCTATTTTTAAATCTGTATATAATCCCCCATAATTCTTTATGGTATTTGGGCACTTAAAACTTGGGGTTGGTGGATCATTGTTATAAAATCTATCAAATGCTCCATACACTATATCTCCATATTCATCTGTTTTTGATGATGTATCATTACAAAATTTTGATGTTCCTATATATTCATCATAAGGCTTCATATTTCTATCATACCAATCTTCTAAAAATGTCTTTATTGTACTATCTTGTCTATTTGTTGTATTATCATATGTGTATCCTCCATATTTTTCATCTTCATAGTTTTCATTAAATGCACTATTTCCTATACTTCCATCCGCTATTAATCTTATTGTTCCATCTCCATTGATTCTTACTATCCTCCATAGCATATCTTCTCCTGCGTTATGATAAATTTTACCAGTATAATCATCTGTATCTGTACTTTTCCATGTTAGTCCATTTATTTTAACATAGTTATCCTCTACTGCACCTCTAAAGTAGTATGTATCTCCATCATCATCTTTATCTTTTATTAGTCCCTTGTCTTCTGTTGCAGGTTGACTGAAATCTGGTTTGTCTTCACTTATCGGAGAATTGTTGTCTTTTATCATTTGGGATAATAATACTTTTTCTTTTTGTTTCTTTCCATATCCCTCTAATTTTATTCTTGCTGTAAATGTTGTTCCCATTAAGTCACTTTGATCTCCATCATTTTCTGATAGCCATACATATAATACATAATATTTCTTTGCGCCTGCTGCAAATTCTATGTTGGTTGCTACATTTATTTCTGTTCCTGCATTTTCAAAATTACCTTCTTTTACTGGTTCACTTATATTTTTTTCATACAACGCATATTTAAAATCTGGTATTTTTAATTTATCACTAATTTGTATACCTATCATACTTATTGATGCATACTCTAATACATCTCCATTATTTCTTACTGTAAATTCTATCTTTGATGCATCTTCTTCTATATCTTTATCGTATACTGGAAATTTGTTTGTTAAATTAACTGCGTTCTCGTTTTCATATATTATACTTAAATTACCTACTTTTACTGTTTTTTTGCCACTTTCACTTCTTGATGTAAAAAATGCTACTGCAATTCCTATTAATGTTATTAATACTATTGATATAATTATTACTTTTATTTTTTTATTATTCTTCTCTTTCATATGCTATACTCCTTTACTTATAAAAAAGTTATCCACAATTATATAATAAGTATAGCATTTACCTTATGTGGACATTTTAGTTATGTGGACATTTAGAAA
>CANRCS010000063.1 GCA_947629195.1 uncultured Bacilli bacterium
CGATTACTGTTAATAAAACCTTATTACCGTTTCCATTTTCTCTTTCCATTTCTCTTACCTCCTACTATTATAAGATAAGACGAAAAAAAGAGTCTTACGACTCTTTAAATTGTCTATTAAACTCCAGCAGGATCTGGTGTTTGAGCTTTAGCGTACATTGTAGTAGTAATATCTATATTTTGTAATTTATCTTGATTTGAACCTGATTCATTTATATAAACATATAAAGTATAATTATCATCAGTTGCAGAAGTTAAATCTATATCTTCAAGAATTGGCGTATCACTTACAATATCAGAATATTTCCCTTGGGCTTTTTGTACACTACCTTGATATAATTCATATTTGATATCGTCTAATGAACCACCTGCTCCACCTACTTCTTTTGGAGTAGCTGCACCTAATATATAGATTGAATATTTTCCTCCATCAACTGTAGTACCAGTACCTTTTACATTAAATGTAAGTTTTGCAACATCATCGTTTTCTGCTGCTTCGGCTTGATCAAAAGTTGTTGGTTTTATATTATCACTTTCTATTCTATTCAATGTAGTTACAACTTTTAGTTCACCAGTTTTAACGTTTTCTGTTTGAGTTGTACTTTGTGCACTAAAGAATGCGAAAGAAGCACCAATTAATGCAACTAATAATGTACAAACACCAAGAACTGTTAATAAAACACTGTTTTTATTACTTTCCATTATTTTCCCTCCTTACTATTTATTAATTATAATGCTGATTTTGTTTCTGCTGTAAAATCTAATTTAAAATCTAAGCCTTGGAAATTATTTTGTTCTTCTTTTTTATTATCAATCCATACATACACATAATATGTACCAGTAATTGGACCAGCACTATAAGATTCACCATCTACTATAGTAATTGGATCTGATTCACTTTCAAAAGATGTAGGTCCTGTTTTTTGAGTAGAATCTTTATATACAGCGTATTTAAGATCTGTAATAGTACCTTGACCTAGAGTTGCTGGGATTGAAAGATCCTTAGGTGTCATTGTAATATCATATGTTCCATCAGAAGTATTACTACCACCAACAGTTAACGTAATTTTAGCGACATTCACATCATCATCTGCTGTAGTATTATCAGTAAATGTGGTTGGTCTAATGTTAGTGATATGATCTGAATCTGCTGTTAAAGTCAAACTTGATGAACCAGTATGAACTTCAACACTTGGCTTGTTACTAGTAGCACTAAAGTAAGCAAAAGTAGCTCCTACCATAGCAACCAATAAAGTTGCAGCACCGATTACTGTTAATAAAACCTTATTACCGTTTCCATTTTCTCTTTCCATTTCTCTTACCTCCTACTATTATAAGATAAGACGAAAAAAAGAGTCTTTCGACTCTTTAATTTGTATATTAATCTCCAGCAGGAGCTGGTGTTTGAGCTGTAGCATACATTGTTGTTGAAATATCTATATCTTGCAAATTATCTTGATTGCTACTTGATTCATTTATGTAAACATATAATACATAATTATCATCAGTGTCAGCAGTTAATTCTTGATCTGTAAGAATTGCTTTACCACCAGAAATATCACTATAGTCTCCTTCAATTTTTTTTGTTGAATCTTGATATAATGCATATTTAATATCTTTTAATGTACCACCAGCTTCACCCACTTCTTTTGGAGTAGCTGTTCCTAATATATAAATTGAATATGTTCCTTTGTCTACTGTTGTACCAGTACCTTTTACATTAAAGTTAAGTTTTGCAACATCACTGTTATCTGCCGCATCTGGTTGACTAAAAGTTGTTGGCTTAATTTTATCTGTTTCCGTTCTACTTAATGTAGTTACAACTTTTAATTCACCGGTTGTAACTGTTTCTTTTTCAGTTGAACTTTGTGCACTAAAGTATGCAAAAGAAGCACCGACTAAAGCTACTAATAATGTACATATTCCAAGAACTGTTAACAAAACACTACTTTTATTATTATTTTCCATTGTTTTCCCTCCTTACTATTATTAATTATAACGCTGATTGCGTTGTTGCTGTGAACTCTAAGTCAAAATCTAAATTTTGGAAATTATTTTGTTCTGAATTTTTATTATCAATCCATACATACACATAATATGTGCCAGAAATTTCACCAGAATCATAATGTTCATCATCTACTATAGTAATTGCAGATGATTGATCTGTGAAAGATGTAGCTGCTTGTTTTTGAGTATTATCTTTATATACAGCATACATAAGATCTGAAATATCACCTTGGCTTGGTGTTGCTGGAATTGAAAGACGCTTAGGGGTCATTGTAATATCGTAAGTTCCCTCAGAAGTATTTTCACCACTAATTGTTAACTCAATTTTAGCAACATTGGCATCACTATCTGCTGTAGTATTATCAGTAAATGTGGTTGGTCTAATACCAGTAACATGATCTGAACTTGATGTTAAAGTCAGACTTGATGAACCAGTATGAACTTCAACACTTGGCTTGTTACTAGTAGCACTAAAGTAAGCAAAAGTAGCTCCTACCATAGCAACCAATAAAGTTGCAGCACCGATTACTGTTAATAAAACCTTATTACCGTTTCCATTTTCTCTTTCCATTTCTCTTACCTCCTACTATTATAAGATAAGGCAAAAAAAGAGCCTTTCGACTCTTTAATTTGTCTGTTAAATAGTTAGCATACTAATATATTTATACATTAATTAATATTTTTTCATTTGATAACTCCACTTTTAAATCTTCCCATTTATTATTCTTTCTATATTCATCTAAGTGAGATTTAATATATTCGTGTTCTTTTGCTGTTTCTTCTAATTCTTCTTTAGTGAAATAATCATATAAGTCATAATCTTCTTTGTTAGTTTGAACACTTATATCTGTTGTTAAATTAGACATAATTCCATCTCCTATCTATGTGTAATTTTATCACTCATCGTATAATTTATGAAGTGTTTTAATATTATATTACTATTTTTAATAATATATACATAAAAAGAGACTACTCGAATTTATTTAATTTCCGAACAGTCTCATGATGACTTAGAACTTCTAAGGTTTTCTAAGTATCAATTACTATAAATTCTACCATATAATAAAATGGTAAATTTTATCTATAATTAGCATATCCACCAATAACATTGTATGTATGGTATCCAATATTATTTAAATAATTTACTAAGGTTCTACTTTGTAATCCTTTAGAGCAATATATGTAGTATACTTTATTTTTATTTAAATATTTTTCTGGGTTAAACATTAGTTCATTTTTACTAATATTTATAGAATATGGTATATTTCCTAATTGGTATGATGTCGCACTTCTTATATCGATTAAGTTTATTCCGGGTTGTAGTATTTTTTTTAAATCATTGATACTTATACTTCTGTTCACATAACCACCTCTATTTTATTATATGAACATATTATTTTCTTTATCTAATATTTTTATCTATATCATTGATATTAAAATCATAAATGTAATACCAACTAATATTGCATACATATATTTTTGGTTATATTTTTTAGCAGTTGGTAATAATTCATCTAATACAACGTATGAAAGCATACCAGATGTAATTCCTAAAATGTAGATTGGAAAATTAAATTTTTCAAACAGTGGAGAGCATATCATTCCAATTATACCACCAACCAAGGTTGATAGGGTTGCGAATAATGTATAAATAATAGTTTTCTTTTTATCATTTGTACTGTAATAGATAGGAGATGATAGAGCTATTCCTAGGGGTATATTATGTATTGCTATTCCTATTACAAATGGTAAAAATATATTGCTATTATTTTCTATTATTGTATACATTGCTATTCCTTCGGTTAAATTGTGTAATGCTATTCCTATTAGTGTAATTATTCCAACATGTAGTATGTTTTTATTTTTCGATTTTGAATTATTATGAGAATGATGTTCTGGTATTAGTTTATCAAGATTTTTAGATAATAGATAACCAATAAGTGCAAGTGCAAAAAGTATAACAATATTAGTTTCTTCAATAACTTCTCCAAATATATCAAATATTAGTAAAGATATTATTATTCCTGCTGAAAATCCTAGTAATGCTCCTAGCATTTTTTCTTTTTTTGAATTTATTGTAAATACTAATATTGTTCCTAAAAACATACTAAGACTAATAAGAAACATTAGTAATAAAGTATTCATAAATATCACCGGCTAATATTATAACACTTATGATTTGATATGTAAATTAAATAAATTTTTGATATTTTATTCTATAAAATTTGTATATAGTAATAATTAAAAAACCTTAAGATAGCCTTAAGATTTCTTATTTAGAATACTTTTAATGTCTGATATGTCCATATTTGTTACTAATGAGATTTCTTCTATGCTTTTTCCTGTTTCTTGTAATGTCTTTATAAGTATAGATAATGTATCTTTGGTAGATTTTAATTCTTCATCTTTTTTTGATAGATTATCTTTTGTAGATTTTAATTCTTTATCTTTTTGAGATAACACATTCTTGGTAGACTTTAGTTCTTTTTGAGTATTTTTAAGTTTTACATCTTTCTTTTGAAGCTCTTTTTCTTTTTCCTCAACAGCTTCAGATATTGCAGTGTTCATGTCATAGTTGTATCTTTCTCTATAATATATTGCTTTCTTTAATTCATCATCTGCATTTATCTCCTCTAACTGTCTCATGGCTTCTTCTATTCTTTTATTACTTAAACTCATATCACTTATCTCGCTTTCTTTTTTACTTTTTATAAACTTTAATATATCCATCTCTTCTTTACTAAAACCATATTTTTTCATTTCATCTATTTTAGTTAAGTTAAATATGATTTTTTCTTTAATACTCTTTGTTGTCTTCCTGTTCATTGTATCACATTCACTTATTTTTGAAAAGGCATCATTGTAATTTTCATCATTATAGTTTATAAAATATATTCCGTATATTTTGTTTAAGATAGAATAGTTTTCGCTTTTTTTTAGACTATTAATATATACCCTGGATAAATAAAATTCTATTCTTTGTGCAAAATTATGCTCATTGCTATTTTGCATTTCTATATTTATCTTTTCTTTGTTATTTAGTTCCAGTAATATGTCAAGTCTATTTAGTTTGTCATTTTCATTATCTCCCATTATCTCTGGATTTAATATTTCAATACTATTAATATCCTCCATATCTATACCAATTGACATACAAATTATCCTTTTAAGCATGTATTCGTTTCTCATTAGTAACATTTTAAAGACGATATCATTAGACATGAAGTATTTAATTTTTGGTTTGTCATCAACCATCTTGTTTACCACCTCATATAATTATTGTAAAAAAGGAGGGTAAAATACTTCAAAAAGTTAAAACTTTTTTATTTTTTTCTGTAATAAATAAAATAAAAAGTCTTCAACAATAATTGTTGAAGAGCTTTTTACTAAATATTAATTATTATAAGATTTTTTCTTATAAGCATAACCCACTACTGTTAAAGTTAATAAACTTATAACTGCAAGTGTCATGTACATTGAAATTCCATCAAATGTTTGTGGAGTTGTTACATCTTTAACATCTTCATATGCAATTGCATATTCAGAGAATTTATCAGTTTCAAATGATATAGATTTTCCATCTTCTGAAAGTGTAGCATCTAATTTTTCAACTTCACCATCATGCATTCTTAAAACATAATAAACTCTACTTGTACCTTTTTTTACTTCTGGTAATTCAGGTAATGCAACTGATAATGTTATTGGTTTTGAAAGTGTAGGTAAAGTACTAACTTTACTACCATAATTTAAATAAATTTGAATATCAAATAATTCTGCAATAGTACCGTTTCCAGCAACATTTTTAAATTTTTCAGCTGTTTCATTATTAACATCTGAAATTTTATTAGCAACTAA
>CANRCS010000064.1 GCA_947629195.1 uncultured Bacilli bacterium
GGTGTGTAATTTATTCTTTCATCATCACCAGTAACTTTTACATCTACTTCGTACTCGCCTTCACCAAGTCCAGATAAGTCTATACTTGCATTTATTGATGATGCATCTATTGAATCAATTACCGATGAAACACCTTTTGCTATTACAGTAATCATTATATCATCCTGAGTTGCAGCATTAACAACTAATCCACTAGCTAAGTTTTCTGATTTAATTCTTACGTTTTCTATTTCTTTTGATGTTTCAGGTTCTAGTGTTACTTTTATATTTATTTTGTTCGATGATAATGCTCTTACACCAGTTGGTTTTTTGATTGTTTCAGAATATTCTTTATTTTCTTTTAATCCATTAACATCTATTTCTATTGGTATATAATTTAATGAATTTAAGACATTTTCATCACCATATACAGTTATTTTTGATATATCAGATGTCATAGTACTAATTGCTTTTCCAAATACTACTGAACCTTTTGGAATTATTTTTATTGGTAATTCCTTATTTGGAGATGTTATTTTTAGAGTTGCATTTATTTTTTCTGGTACTATTTCTACATCTACTATATTTCCTGCTTCATCATAAGCTTTAAGTGGTATATCTTTTACTTCTATATCACCTGCTTCTTGCTTTGGCATATTATTTATATCTAATAATGCTTTTACTGTTGCAACATTTTCTAATGTGTGTTCTGCGCCTTTTACATATACTTCTTCAATACTTGGAGTAATTTCTTGTATGAATAATTTTTCATCTAATTTATCTTCATTTAATAAATCTATATTAACTGTCTTTGTAGTTGATTTTTTAGGATAAATAATTACGGTTGCAACTGAAGGATCTAATTTATAATCTATTGAACTAAGTGATTGTTTATATTTTAAATTAACCTTATGAGTTCCAGGTTCCAAGTCAGATAAATCAATAGTAATATCATGTGTAGAAAGTTGTCTAGCCAAATATAAATCTGAACTTCTACCTATTAAAGTTATATCTACTTTTTCTGGTAATCCCTCAACTACATATGCTTCTTTATTATAAATTGCATTGACAGGTTGATCATATATTACTTCTGCACTTGTTTCTGATAACATTACACTTTTGTTATCTACAATAAAGAAAGTTGCAAGTGCCATAATTAAAGATATAAATACTAATGTATTTTTCTTCATTATCCATTTTTCTAAATATTTTCCATTTTTACTAGATACTTTTGTTATTGATAAAAATAATTTTGTTATTGGAACGATAATAAATTTATCTATTTTAGAGGCTATTCCTTTAGATATTTTTTTAAACAATTTCTTCATCTATTGTTTCCTCCTCTTCATCATCATCGTCATCATCAATAACTATTTCTCTTTTAGGTTTTAACTCTTCTAGTAACATTATTTTAGCATCGTCTAATGAAAGGTTGTAATGTAATTCCCCATTTATAGCAATAGATATTCTACCAGTTTCTTCTGATACTACAAATGCTATACAGTCTGTTTCTTCACTTATTCCAAGTGCAGCTCTATGTCTAGTACCAAGTCTTTTACTGATTGAATCATCTGTACTTACAGGGAATACTGCTCCTGCACTTGTAATTCTATCACCTTGAATTATAGTACCACCATCATGTAATGGGTTGTTTGGGAAAAATATTGATATTAATAATTCACTTGAAATATCTGCATATAATTTTGTTGATTTTTCAATATATTCATTTAATGAAATATCTCTTTCTAAAACTATTAAAGCACCAATTTTTGTTCTTTTTAAATATTCTGCTGCTTGTATAATTTCATAAACAAGTTTTTCCCTTTCATCCACAGTAAGTGTTTTATGCCTACCTAATAATTGATTTCTTCCTAAATGTTCTAATATTCCTCTAATTTCTGGTTGAAATATTATTATAATCGCTAATGGTCCCCACATTATTACGTATTCTAATAACAAACCTACTGTAACTAAATCTAATAAATCACTTAAAATTTTGATACATATTACAAATAGAATACCCTTAAATAATAAAACCATTTTAACATTGTTTCTTATTCTTTTTAATATGTAGTAAAACATTAGCCATACTATGGAAACATCTAGAATTTTCTTTAATAATATAAGTACTGAATCTAATGTCATTTTTAATCCTCCCTTTTATATATGTATTAAAATTATATCAAAAATATCGACATTATAAAACCTGTTTATAATTATTTTTTCATATTTCACACTTATTTTACAAATTTATAAAATAATAAAGAAAATTCTATTTAGAATCTTCTTTATTGTTATTTTCACCTGTAATTATACTATCGTTTTCACTTTCTAATGCAGGAGCCCAATCATTAGAATCTATTATTTTTGTTTCTTCTTTTTTATCTGTACTCTTCTCTTTATCTTCAATAACCACTTTTTCAGTTTTATCTTCTTTTATATCTTTGTTTTCATCTTTAGGTTTAATAGAATCTATTTTTGATTTTTCGTTACTTTGTTGTATAAGTTCATCTAATGTTTTTGGTTTTTCATCAACTATTTCATCATTGTCAATTATCTCTTCATCTTTAATTTCTGCCTCTTTTTTAGTATTTTTAGTTTTTTTAGGTTTATCATCTTTTTCTTCCTTAACTTTTTTATCTGCAATATAACCTATTAAAGTGAAAATTAGAAATAAACAAATAACTATTATCCATATATAGTAATCTGATATAAAGTTTTGAATCATATCCATAATACTCTCTCCTTCTATTCTCATATTTATATTAACATTTTATGTTTTTTTTTACAATATATTATAAATATTTATTAATTTTTAACAGTAACTGATTTGTATAGTAGACATATAATAAGAGTGTATAAAGGGGGATTTTAATTATATGAAAAAAATATTGGCATGGGTATTAATTGCCTTAGTTGGTGTTGCATTAATTATTACATTAATTGTTGAGAAAAGTAATAAAAACTCTGAACTTACAAAACTAAAAGTTGCAGAAGTTACACATAGTATTTTTTATGCACCACAATATATTGCGATTGAAAATGGATACTTTAAAGATGAAGGATTAGATATAGAACTTATTTTAACACCTGGTGCAGACAAAGTTGCATCTGCGGTTTTATCTGGAGATGTTCAAATTGGTTTTAGTGGTAGTGAGGCTACTATATATGTTTACAATGGTGGAGAAAAAGATTATTTGAAAACATTTGCAGGATTAACTAATAAGGATGGTTCTTTTCTAGTTGCACGTAAAAAAGATGATAATTTCAACATAAATAAATTAGTTGGAAAACATGTAGTTGCCGGTAGGGCTGGCGGAATGCCTGTAATGAACTTCGAATGGGCTCTTAGAAATAGTAACATAGATCCTAAAGAAGATTTAAATGTTGATACATCAATAGAATTTGCTTCTATGCAAGGTGCTTTTATTGGAGGTATTGGTGACTATGTAAGTTTATTTGAACCTAACGCTTCACAAATGGAAAAAGAAGGACTTGGTTATATAGTTGCATCTATTGGAGAATTAGCAGGTAATATTCCATATACATCATATAATGCTAAAAAAAGTTATATAGAAGAAAATAAAGATATTATTCAAAAATTTACTAATGCCATAGATAAGGGATTAGAGTTTGTACAAAAAAATGATACAGATACAATTGCTAAATTATTAGTTGATTACTTCCCAGATACATCACTTGAAGATATAAAAAATGCAGTTCAAAGTTATAAAGATATTGATGCATGGCAAAAAACTACTGAAATAAAGAAAGAAGATTTTGATAGAATACAAGATATCATGATAGCATCTAATACAATTGAGAAAAAAGTAGACTATGATGAATTAGTCGAAACAAGTTTCTTTAAAATTGAAAAATAAATGAAAAACTTACTTGAAGTCAAAAACTTAAAGAAAATTTATCATGATAAAAATGGAGAAATCATTGCAATAGATAATATAAGTTTTGAAGTAAAAGATGGTGAATTTATCGCAATAGTTGGTCCAAGTGGTTGTGGTAAAAGTACTATATTATCTATATTATCAAACTTGGAAGAAAAATCAGATGGTGAAATAATATTTGGTAAAGATGAAGTTAAAATCGGATATATGTTACAAAATGATGCTCTATTTGACCATAGAACCATACTTAAAAATACACTTATTGGACTTGAGATAAATAAAGATTTAAACGAAGAAAAAAAACAAAGAGTTATTAATCTTTTAAATACTTATGGACTTGGAGAATTTATAAATAAGTATCCTAAAAATTTATCAGGTGGTATGAGACAAAGATGTGCACTTATTAGAACACTCGCAATAGAACCAGATATATTATTATTAGATGAACCATTCTCTGCTTTAGATTACCAAACTAGACTTGCAGTAAGTGATGATGTTTATAAGATAATTAAAAAGGAAAAAAAGACTGCTATTATTGTTACACATGACCTAGAAGAAGCAATATCAATTGCAGATAAAGTAATTGTGTTAAGTAATAGACCTTCTACTATTAAAAATATATATGAAATAAATTTACCAAATAAATCAGTACCTACTAAAAATAGAAAACTTAAAGAATTTTCTGATTATTATAATATGATATGGAAAGATTTAGATGTCCATGTATAGTTTAGAACATAAAGAGTTTTTAAAGAAAAATAAAAGAAAAAAATTATTTATATTATTTAGTCAAATTTTCATATTAATATTTCTAATTGTTATGTGGGAAATTGCTTCAGATAATGGATGGATAAATTCATTTATATACTCTTCACCTTCAAAAGTTTTAGATACTATTATAAATCTTCATAATACTAATAATTTATATATACATATTTTTACTACTGTTTATGAAACTCTTATAAGTTTTGGAGTTGGTACTTTAATAGGTATTGGGATTGCAATTATATTATGGTGGAATAAAACTTTAGCTAAAATATTAGACCCATTTTTAACAGTATTAAACAGTTTACCAAAAGTTGCTTTAGGTCCTATTATTATAATTTGGGTAGGTGCGAATACAAAATCTATAATTTTTATGGCATTACTTATATCAGTTATTATTACTATAATGAATGTATACCAAGGTTTTATAAGTACAGATGTTATTAAATTAAAATTATTAAAAAGTTTTGGAGCAAATAAATTTCAAATATTAACTAAAGCGGTATTTCCAACTAACTATTCAAATATAATTAGTATGTTAAAGATAAATATTAGTATGTCATTAATCGGTATCATAATGGGAGAATTTTTAGTATCAAAAAAAGGTATAGGTTATCTAATAATGTATGGTTCACAAATATTTAATTTAAGTTTAGTTATGTCTGGAATTATTCTACTTGCTATTGTGGCTACTGTTATGTATTATGTTGTCTACACTATTGAAAAACTAATCATCAAAGATTAGTTTTTTCAATATTAATATTTTATATTTTAAAATATTGTTTTTCATTTGTTACAAGATCTATCCATTCATTACTAGTCTTCTCATTTGGTATTTCTTTTTCTTCTTCTTGATAGGAAGCTAGTATTTTGTCAAATCTATTTTTTATTTTCTATTTTTTCTTTTTCATCTATATACTCAAGCAGATTTTCAATTTCAACTGTCTAGTAATACTAGACGTTTCAAAATTTTCTTCTTTTAATAATTTATTTTTTAACCAATTCCAATATTTTCTAGGTTCTTTACTGTCTGTTAGAACACCAACAATATCAACAACACTGATAAAATATTTTTCTTCTTC
>CANRCS010000065.1 GCA_947629195.1 uncultured Bacilli bacterium
TTTATATGCACTTTGCACTTTTAATAATTATTTCTCTTTATAACAATAGCATGGTGCATTTATTTGTTTTCTAATAACCAATCTATTATATTTTTATGAATTATTCCATTTCTTGATAAATCTACTTTATCTAGAGAAAGCACATATTTAGAAGCATCATCATCTATACCATCAAAAGCTTTAAATTCCCTATCTATTGTACTTTCATTATCTAATAAATATGCAACTTGTATATATAATTTTTCATCAGTTTTCGTTGCAATAAAATCTATTTCTCCATTTTTAACTTTTCCTATATAAACTTCGTATCCTCTTATTAACAATTCATTATATACAATATTTTCTAATGCAAAGCTCATATTGATTTCAAAATTATTATTTTTAATTTGAGCTATTCCTAAATCTGTCATATAATATTTATTTAGAGTTTTTAATATTGTTTTACCATGAATATCATATCTATATATCTTTTTAATTATCAATGCTTTACATAAAGCATCTAAATAAATATATAATGTTTCTGTAGAAACTGATTTACCTTCACGCTTTAAAAATTTTATAACATTATCAGCTGAAAATTCTCTTCCTGTTGTATCTACAACATACTGTAACAGCAAATTAAATAAAATTATGTCTTTTAAACCTAATCTTTCTACAACATCTCTTAATATAATTGAATCAAATACACTATGAAGATAATCTTTTATGTTATTTTCATCTGTAAATTGTATTCTATTTGGAAGTCCACCCCATTTAACAAAATCCCAAAAAGTTTCTTCCTTTTTTCCATCTTTAAGAGTAATTTTAGTAAACTCTTTATAACTTAACGGATATATGTTAAATAAAACATATCGTCCAGATAAAACAGTTGAAAGTTCATTTGATAATAACTTGCTATTAGATCCTGTTATAAATATACTTATATTGGTAATAGATGCTCTTAATGAATTTATTACATTTTCAAAATTATCTACTTTTTGGATTTCATCTAAAAATATGTAATATATTTTCTTATCTTTTATTTTATCTTTAATATACTTATTTAATAACTTATAATTTTGTAATTCTTCATATTCAATTAATTCAAAATTAATATATATAATATGATCTTTTTTAACTCCTTTTTCTTTTATTTCATCCATAATTTGATTTAAAATTACAGATTTTCCACATCTTCTTATACCTACTAGAATTTTAATTAAATCTGAATCATAAAATCCTCTTATTCTTGATAAATAAGTTTCTCTTTTTAACATTTTCATCACCAATATATATTATAGATTGAACATTAGATTCTGTCAAGTTATTTCTTGTTTCCGAAATAACTTGTTTCATCTAATAACCAATCTATAATGTTTTTATGTATTATACCATTTCTGCTATAATCTATTTTGTCCATAGTAATTACGTATTTTGGAAAATTGTCAGGTACATTTTTATAAACACCAAATTCTCTTTCAATAACATCATCACTTGATAAGTAATCTGCCACTTGTATATAAAATCTTTCATTAAAATCATCTACAACAAAGTCTATTTCACCATTTTCAGGTTTTCCTATATATACATCATAACCCCTAGCAATTAATTCATTATATACAATATTTTCTAATCTACCACCAATCTTTTTTTCAACCTTAGAACTTTTTAATTGTAATAATCCTAAATCTACTAAATAGTATTTTTCAATTAATGTCATCACTGATTTTCCTCTTATATTATATCTGCTTACCTTACTTGCTATCATAGAATTATTTATGTATTCTATATAATTTAAAACAGTGTCTGCACTTGTCATAATATTATCACTTTTTAAAAATTTTCTAATAGAATTTGCAGATATTACACCACCAATATTTTCCATCATAAATTGGATTACTCTATTTAAAATATTTATATCTTTTATTTTATTTCTTTCAACAATATCTTTTAAAATAATTGTATTATATAAATCTCTAAGATACATTTTCCTTTCTTGAATACTATTAGTATTATATATTTGAGGCATACCACCCCATTCTATATATTCTAAAAATTCCTCTTCATTATTTTTATTTATACCTTTTTCTTTTTTTAGTTCAAGATATTCAGAAAATGTAAATGGCATCATCTTAATACTTATATATCTACCAGTTAAATATGTAGCTAAATCACCAGATAGAACTTTACTATTTGAACCTGTTATAAATATACTAACATTCATTGTAGCTCTAAATGAATTAATAACTCTTTCAAAATCTTTTACATTTTGAATTTCATCAAAAAACAAATAATATTTATTTTCATCTTTAATTTTTGATTTAACAAATTTATTAAATGCTTTAGGTTCAGTATATTCTATATAATCATAGTCTTCAAAATTAATATATATAATATGATCTTTTTTAACTCCTTTTTCTTTTATCTCTTCTATTATTTGAGTCATTAATACGGATTTACCACTACCCCTTACACCAACTATTATTTTTATAAGTTCACTATCATAAGAATCTCTAATTTTTTTCAAATACATTTCACGTTTTATCATAATTTATACATTCCTTTCATGATGTAAATATATTATCATTTAATTTGACAAATGTTTCGAGTAAATTTTATTAAAACGCACAATATAATTTGTACGTTTTGCTATATCATAGATTTTCTTTTTATAACATTAACACCTTTTGGGGCAAATATATCTATTATTCCATTACCAACTATTTTTATATAACCAAGTCCATTTACTACTATATCTTCTCTATCATTAATTTCAAAAGTATATTTTTCATGATTTGAAAAAATATCTTTATGAGTATCAATATTTATTTGCATAACTCTTAAATCATTTGATAAATATGTAGTAAAACTTTTTATATTACCACTTATATAATCAACTCTAATTATATTTTCTACTTCTATTGATTTTTTAATTTTTAATTGATAAGTTTTAGGTTTTATTTCAACTTTCGGAATAATTCGTTTAAGTAATTTATAATCTACTATATTAATTATATTTTCATCATCTATTATTCCCGGTGTATCAATTAGTGTTAAATTATCATTTAGAGGAACTATAATTTGATTAAGAGTTGTTGATGGTAAAATACTTGTAGTTATTTCAATATCTTTACTAGAATAATTTTTTATAAGTTTATTTAATAATGTAGATTTACCTGCATTAGTATTTCCTACTAAATATACATTTTTATCTATTTTATATTTATTAATTTTATTATATAAATCATCAAACCCATCATTGTTTTTGGAACTTACAATACAATAATCAACAATATTATTTTTAGTATTTATATTTTTTATAAATTCTAATAATTTATCATTTTTAACTGATTTTGGAATAATATCTCTTTTAGTTATTACCAATATTACATTATTATTAAGATATTTATTAATATTATCTAAATTATTATTAAGTGTAAATAAATCTACTACATATAATACTAAACTTTTAGTCTTACTAACACTTTTTAATATATTTATAAAATCATCATTATTTTTAGTATTACTAACAAATTCGCCATAATGTTTTAATCTAAAACATCTTCTACATAAATTATATTTTTCATAATTTTCTTTATCTATGTATCCTTCTTTAGTCATATCTTCTGTTTGTAATATACTTCCGCACCCAATACATTTTTTAATCATAATAATTTCCTCTTTTGAAAAATCCTTTTTTCAAAAATTTTCTTTCGATAAATCTTTCTATTTTACGATTTAATTTAGTGAATATTATATCTTTTTTACTGATTGGATTAACTAATATTGTTGTTATTCCAACTCTATTACCACCTAATACATCAGTTAATAATTGGTCTCCTATTATTGCAGTTTCACTAACATCTAAATTATATTCTTTTAATATTTTTAAGAATTTTTTCTTTAAGGGTTTTAGAGATTTTGCAGAGCAATCAGTAATAAGTTCATCTTTAAATGGAGTTAGTCTTTTCTTACCACTATTACTCATTATTATAACTCTAAAATCCAACTCTTTTAAATTATCAAATAAATCTTTTATTTTTTTATCTGGTTTTGTCATGTGTGGTGGAACTAATGTGTTATCTAAATCAAATAATAAGCATGTAATTCCTTCATCCCTTAATTTTTGATAATTTATTTCATATATATTTTTGTAATATTTATCTGGTAAAAACTTTTCCATTATATCCACCTCTTATAGACAATATTATACTATGTTTTGAAATTTTTAGATAGACTAATTTAATACTTGATATATACTACAATATATTTTTGTTAGGGTTTTATTTTTTTCTATCATACCCTTAATTTTACTTCTATCTTTAAAATATTTACTTTTTTTCCAATTTGGAAATTCACTATCTAAAGTAGAAAACGCTCTATCTATAAAATTATTTCTTAATTTTTTATCTTTTTGATATCTTTGTTGTATTGTATAAATTAATAATTTACTAACATTTAAATATTCTATACTTTCATAATATTTATTTTTATCACAATATGAATTAACTAATTTTAATATTTCAAATATATCAAATACTCTTTTATCCATTGTAGTAGTTTCACTATTATTATGAAAAACATAATAATTTAATGCTTTATTATATTTTCCAATTTTTCCTGCATTCATTATTGATTTCATTACGAATGGAGTATCTTCATATTTTAATTTAGTTGGAAATTCTATTTTATTATTTATTAATAATTCTTTTTTATAAAGTTTATTCCAAGGAGAATAATTTATTTTATATATAATATCTTTATCATCTTGAACATTTGATATTTTAAAATCATATATTCTCTCTATTTGTTTTTTACCTTTTAATTCATCAATTTTATAATAATCACAAATTGCCATATCAAGATTATTTTCTTCACAAAAATCATACATTTCTTGTGCGAAATTTTTAGAAATATAATCATCACTATCAACAAACGCAATATATTTTCCATGGGCTTTTTTTATACCATCGTTTCTTGATGCACCTATTCCTGCATTATTTTTAGATACATAGACTATATTAGAAAACTTATAAGCATATTTACTTATAATTTTTAAACTACCATCACTACTACCATCATCTATTAAGATTATTTCTATGTCTTGCATACTTTGTCTTACTAAACTTTCTAAACATTTTTTTAAATATTTTTCTGAATTATATATTGGAACAATTATTGAAACCTTTACCATAATCTATCTCCTATTAAACATTTTAAAATATAAGTTTAAATCTAATTTTATTATAGATTTTTTTAATTTCCTAGCAAGTGTATTATCTAAGATTAAATCATACATTTTTCTATTTTTTAACTCTATTGTATAGTCTTTTAAATCTTCTTTATTCAATTCTCTAGCTTTTAATATTGTAGAATTAGCAATGAAACTTATAAATATCTTTTTATATTTTTCATCTATTTCTAATTTATTAACTTCTTCATATAGATAATCAAATCCTTTTAGGAAATCATAAACTTTTTTTACTGTTTTAACGTAATCATTAGATGACATAATACTATCATTTCTTTGAACATAGTTATATCCTATATAATCTATTGAAACAACACTTTCTGCTCTCATTATTATAAGTGGTATTAAGGCAAAATCTTCATGATATATTCCAGACATAAATTTAAATTTGTTTTTAGTAAAAAACTTTCTATTATATGCATAAGCCCATGCT
>CANRCS010000066.1 GCA_947629195.1 uncultured Bacilli bacterium
ATAATCGCAAAAAGATATGGTTTATATGGAAGTGATGAAATGACACAAAAAGAGATTGCTAAAGAATTAAATATTTCGAGAAGTTATGTTTCTAGAATTGAAAAACGTGCTTTAACAAAAATGTTAAGAGAATTTATTAAAGATAAAACTGTGGATTGAAAATTTATAAAAACATGATATAATTCTAACTGGTGGTTTTATGAACTTATTTAAATATACATTTGATAATAAAAGGTATAGAACTTTAAATTATGAATTACAAAATAAATTTCATTCTAAAGTTTTTAAAGTTAGTTTAAATGGCGGATTTACCTGCCCTAATATAGATGGTACAAAAGGATATGGTGGATGTATTTATTGTTCTAAAGAAGGCAGCGGAGAATTTGCTGGTGATAAAAATAAAGATTTAGTAACTCAGTTTAATGAAGTAAAAGAAATACTAGAAAAAAAATGGCCTAATAGTAAATATATTGGATACTTTCAAGCAAACACTAATACATATGCTCCATTAAATGTCTTAAAAGAGAAATATGAAACTATTTTAAACTTACCAAATGTAGTTGGATTATCAATTTCAACTAGACCAGATGCAATTAGTGATGAAGTTTTAGATTATTTAGATGAATTAAATAAAAGAACATATTTAACTGTTGAACTTGGACTTCAAACAATACACCCTACTACTTCTAAACTTATTAATAGATGTCATAGTCTAGAATGTTTTGATGAAATGGTTAAAAAGTTAAGAAAAAGAAAGATCAATGTTGTAGTACATATTATTAATGGTCTACCCTATGAAACAAAAAGTATGATGCTAGAAACTGTAAGACATCTAAATAAATTACATATAAACGGTATAAAAATTCACATGTTACATATTTTAAAAGATACTGCACTAGAAAAATTATATGAAAAAGAAAAATTTCATGTATTAACAAAAGAAGAATATGTGGATATAGTTTGTGACCAGTTGGAAATTTTAAGAGATGATATTGTTATTCATAGAATTACTGGGGATCCAAAAAGTGATGATTTGATAGAACCATCATGGCTAGTAAAAAAATTTGGCGTATTAAATGATATAGATAAAGAATTAGTAAGAAGAAATACATATCAAGGATTTAATAGTAGTATTTTAAATCGCGTTAGACAATTAATTGATAACAATATTAAAGACAATGATATAGTTGTAGATGCAACAGTTGGTAATGGAAAAGATACTTTATTTTTAAGCAAAATTGTAACTAAAGGATATATTTATGGTTTTGATATTCAAGATAGCGCAATTAATAATACTAAAAAATTGTTAGAAGAAAATAATGTTAATAATTTTAAATTATTTAAAAAATCTCATGAATATATTTTAGATGTTTTAAAAGATTATAAAAATAAAATCAGTTTAGTATTATTTAATCTTGGATATTTACCAAATAGCAATAGTAATATTACAACTAATTATAAATCTACAATTAAAGCAATAGATAATTCTTTAAAATTATTAAATGCTAAAGGAGTAATAATAATTACAGTTTATCCTGGACATTTAGAAGGAAAAAAAGAAGATGTTGAACTATCAAAATATATTGATAAATTAAAGGATAAATATTTAATTTCTAAATTTCATAATGATAATAATGAGATATCACCATATGTTATTTATATAAAAAGAAACAGAAAAGTTTCTTGATAAAGATTAATCACTACATACATAATCTTTATCTTCTAAATCTTTTACTGTTTCTTCTTTTGTTTTGTCTTTATCAATAGAAAACTGATCGTCTAATGTATCTCCTGCTTTTTCAACATCTATTTTTATATTAGTAGAAATATTATTTTCATTATTTGTTGCTTCTGCAATTGATTCTTTTATATCTTCCATAATATCATTTGCAGCATTTTTAGCATCTTCAAATAAGCCTTCTATTCCATCACTCTTTTTATAATCTTTTGATTGATTTATTTCGATATAAGTCAATTTATCATCATTGAAAGTTAATATGTATTCATCTACATCATCAGAATCATCATTCGTTGACTCTTTTGTACATACTACTTTCTTTTCATTAGTTGCAATATTAGTATCTTTATCAATCATACCATTAGTATCATCATCATTAGTTGCCATTTCTTCTTCACCACATCCTGCTATACCAAATAGCAATATAAAAGATAATAACAGAGCAGTAAATAAATTCTTTTTCATTTTATTACCTCCTGTTATTATTCTTATCAATTATTAAAAAATTATTCAAAATTTGTCGTTTTAATCTTTTACAAATCCAAATTTATCAAATGGGATTATAACAAAATTTGCTTTACCTAATATTTGTTTTTCTTCTATTAAACCAATTGTTCTACTATCTGCTGAATTAATTCTGTTATCTCCTAAAACAAAATACATATTATCAGGTATAATTTCGTAACCACTTTCTATAATATTATAATCGTAAGTTGTACCATTTATTTTAAAATTTTCTTTAATTTTTTTGCCATTAACATATAAAGTATTATCTTTATATTCTACAGTTTCACCAGGCAAACCTATTACTCTTTTTATAATATCTTTATTTGGATAATCAACAACTACTATATCAAATCTTTTTATATCTGAAAACTTATATTTTATTTTATTAAGTATCATTAATTCTCCATCTTGTAATGTAGGTTTCATACTTTCACCAACAACTTGAACTGGTGTTATTATAAATAAACGCATTAACACTACTACTATTATAACTATTATATATGGTAATATACTTAAAAATTTAGATTTTAATTCTTTATTTTTATCAATTTGTTCTTTTTCCATACTTTACCTCCAATTCAAAATAAGGCAAAATATTTTGCCTTATTTTAATTTCTTTCTTTGATTTTGTATTGTCCAACTACTTCTCTCATAAAGTTAAGTTTTGCACGTCTTACTTTACCTTTTCTTACTACTGTAATTTTTTCAATCTTTGGTGAATGAACTGGGAATATTCTTTCAACACCAACACCTGCAGATTTTTTTCTTACAGTAAATGTTTCACTGATTCCGCCGTTACGTTTTGCGATAACTACTCCTTCAAATGCTTGGATTCTTTCTTTGTTACCTTCTCTGATTTTTACATCTACACGTACAGTATCACCAACTTTAAATTCTGGGACATCAGTTTTTAATTGATTTTTAGTAATTTTTTCTACTAAATCCACGATATAGTCACTCCTTTTCTTTTAAAATGATCTTGAAGTTTTAATTTTTCAGCGGATCACTTCTTTTTCAAACAATATTGATTTTACCATATATCTTATTATAATGCAAGTACTAATTTTTATCTACTTTTGCCTTGATTATAATTATTTTCGTAATTTCTTTCTTCTTCTATTTCAAAAATTCTTCTTTTTAATTCTTTACCCATCATATTAAGTCTATTAAGAATTTTTGTAGTTTGTTCGTCTGTCATAAATTTAGAATATTTTTTTCTTATTATGGATTTAAATAATTCAACTCTATTGAGAACTCCAACCATTTTTCCAGTATCATCACCAGTATCATCATCATATAAAATTTCACTTATCAATCTTAAAATATTATTATATTCTTTATCTATTTTTTTATTTAAAATTTTTTCTATTAGTGTAGGAGAAACAAAAACAACTTTTGTTACATCAATTGAATCACTTTTTTTAACATTGTTTTTTGGTCTAACATCATATCCAATAGATTGTTCGTACTCTACATATGTTAATTCTTTACTATTAGAATCCCTATTTACTATGTAACCTTTACTCATAATTATTCCTCCAATAAATCTGGTCTTTTTTCTTTTGTATTTTTAATTCTTTGTTCTTTCCTATATTTTTCTATTTCAGCATGATTGCCACTTAACAATACTTCTGGGACTTCCATATTTCTATAAACTCTTGGTTTTGTATATGTTGGATAATCTAGAAGATTGTCATTAAAAGAGTCGTTTAAATGGCTTTCTTTTGAAATTACTCCATCTATTAATCTTACTATCGAATCAGTAACTATCATACTTGGTAATTCTCCACCAGTTAAAACATAATCACCAATGCTAAGTTCTAAATCGACTATAGATAAAATTCTTTCATCAAATCCTTCATAGTGTCCACATATTATAATTATATGCTTATTTTTTGATAAATCGTAAGCAATTTTTTGATTATATTTTTTTCCTTGAGGACTCATCATAATTACGATAGTATCATCCGTTTTTAAATCATCTATTGCTTTAAAAATCGGATCACACATAAGAACCATTCCACCTCCACCACCATATGGAGTATCATCTACTTGTTTATTATTATAAATTGAATAATCTCTTATGTTATGTATATTAATTTTTACTAAATTTTTATCTTGAGCTCTTTTTACTATCGACTCATTTAAAAAATTATCAAACATTTGTGGGAAAAGTGTTAAAATATCGATAATCATTCTATCAGTCCTTCAATATAATTAATATACACTTTCTTATTTGAAACATCAATACTTTTTATAAAATCTTTATTATTTGGTATGTATCTTTTATTATTTTTTTCATCTTTTATAATAATTAAACTATTATTTTTAATATATTCAATATTTTCTATTTTTCCAATTAATCTATCTTCAATATAAGCATCTAATCCAATTAAATCTTCATCTAAATACTCTTCAAACTTAAAGTCATCTCTATTTATAAATACTTTTTCATTTTTGTATTTTAATACATCATTTATATTGTCATAATTAACAAGTGTTATCATATCAAAATTTTTATGAACTCTATAACTATTTATTGTCTCCTGAATTTTATTCTTACCTATATATATTTTATTATTTTTTAAAAAAATTTTATTTTTAAATTTAAAATTTGATATTATTTTAATCTCACCTTTTATACCATGCGTATTAACGATTTTACCAATATATAAGTAATTCATAATGACACCAACCTTAATTTTCTAATTCATAAAGTATAATGCTAGTAGCAACTCCAACATTTAAACTTTCACATTTACTACTCATATTTATATATATTTGTTTATCACATAATTTTTTAATATTATCACTTACGCCTTTTCCTTCATTTCCAACTATGATACATATTTTACCATATTCTTTTAGGCTTTTTACATTAGTACCACCACTAACATCTGTTCCATATATTTTGTATCCATTAGTTTTTAAAAGTGGTATAAAATTAGATAAATCTCTTTTTAAAATATTTATATTAAATAACATACCTTGTGTTGCTCTAACAACTTTTGGATTATATAAATCAACAGAATTATCACTTAATATTATTGTATCTACATTAAATGCACAAGCACTTCTTACAATAGTTCCTAAATTACCTGGATCCGAAATATCATCTAAAACTAGTATTTTATCTCCTAATTCTTTTTCTTCTAATTTTCTACATACACCAAGTATAGTTGGAGGTGTATCTAAAGATGATATTTTACCTATTATTTCTTTAGTAACATAATAAGTATCAATATCAAGTGGTAAAACTTTACCATCTTCTAATATAAGTTCTACTAAATTACCAGAATTATATGCTTCAGTAACTAAATTTTTACCTTCTACAATAAATAAATTAG
>CANRCS010000067.1 GCA_947629195.1 uncultured Bacilli bacterium
TGACAATACGTGAAAAAACACAATTTATTATAATTCTACTATTATTCTTGATAATAATTATCTTGCTATTAAAATAAGAAGACATCTGATTTCAACAATAGTTGATTTCAGATGATCCAAATTAAGGGAAACATCTGATTCGCACAATCAAATGTATCCGCATTTATCCATATTCAAGTTTCCTTGACATATTCATAATACCATAAATTTATTATTTTTACAATAAATTTAATATCTTTTCTTATTAATATCAATTCCTAATAATTGCATTTTAATACTAATTAATTTAATTTGATTATCAGTCAAATCCATATCTTTTAGATTTGCTCTATTTAATTCCCATAAGTCTTTAATTTTAAATACATTATTATTTAATAATATGTCCAATATTGATTCATCTACTTTTAATGTATCAATTGGATTTTCTAAATATTTACACTTTTTCACAATATCTCCCCCATCAAATAACTTTTTGATGATTTATATTATAACACTTTTTTTAAATTTATGTAAGAAAAATTTTTATTTTATAAAAAGAAACTAGTATAAATACTAATTTCTTTAAAATTTTGTTGTTCTATCATTCCAGTATTTGCCCGAACCAATCGCTGGAAAGTTTACTAAAGTTCTTGGATTAAATGAGTGTGAATATAAAGAACTAATTGATAATTGTAATCCTTTTCCTATTGTAAGGTGGGCATGTTGTCCTGTTGAACAACCATCCCATGGAGTATATCCAGGTAATGATGGATTACTATTATTTCCACCAGCAAGTCCTATTACAGTATCTTTTGTTACTTGTTGACCAACACTTACATATACTTTATATAAATGTAAATATGCTGTTGTATATTCTGTACCTTTTATATTGTGGTGAATTAATACATAGTTACCACCACAACTGTTAGAATTATTACTATTTACAACTGCAACTTTACCACCTGCAGAGGCATATACATTTGTCGTTCTTTTTCCAACTCCCATGTCAGTACCATAGTGCATTTTTGTATATCCATAAATAGATATATTTCTATAACCATACTCACTTGATACATATCCATAAGATACAGGTCGCCAGAATGCAGTATCATATGGTAGATTATTACCTAAACAAGTATTAATATCTTGATTTGGTGAACATCCTTGGTTTTTATAATAATTTACAGTTTTTTGTAATGAATTTATTTCTTCTAATACGTCAACTTGGATGTCAGATAAATCTTCTATTTTAGCATTATAAGATGCTATTTTTTTATTTAATTCTTGAATTTTAGCATTTAGCTTTTCTTGTTTTTGTTTTAGTTCGACTTGTAATTGTTTTGATTGTTCAACCATTTGATTCATTTCTTTTACAAGTTTATCATTATATGCAGTAAGTTCTTCAGCCATAGATACTCTATGTATGAAATCCGTCATATCAGCTGCTCCAAATGCATATTCAAGATATGATATATCACCATCTGATAATTGAACTAATTTCATTAATTCTTTTATTTCGATATTTTTTTTCTCGATGTCGGCATCTAATTGTTGTATTTTATTACCAGTTGCAATCATATCATCTTCTGCTTGTTTTATTTCTTTTTGAGCAGATGCTATTTCTTTTTGAGAAATATTTTTACTATTATTTAAACTATTTTGTTCATTTTTATTTTTATTATATTCTGCTTTTTTTTGATCTAATTCTTTTTGAAAATCATTTAGAGTTTTAGCATTAGGTTTTATAGTAGGTATTAAAAATCCTGTAAGTACAGTAATTGAAAATAATATATTAAATAATTTTTTCATATTATATTTTCAAATACTTTCTAACTGCTCTTGAACTACCTATCATACCTACTAAAGCACCTATTGCTAATAAGCCAAGTGATAATGTATATACAAATGGTGTTGGTTTAATTAATTTTACTAATGGAGAGAATACTTGTCCTCCAAAATATTTATATAGTGTGTTATATCCCCAGATTGTTCCTGCAATTGGTATAATTGAACCAATTATTCCTAGAACTAATCCTTCTATAATAAATGGGAATTTAACAGTTATATTAGATGCACCAACTAATCTCATTATTTCTATTTCTCTTTTTCTTGAATATATTGTTAATTTTATAGTATTAGTAATTAAGAATGCGGTAACTATTATAAGTCCAATTACTATTCCAATTGTTACATTTTGAACAACTTTGAATACATGAACTAATTGTTCAACCATTCCTTCACCATATTTTACATTTGAAACATACTCCATAGCTTTTATTTTATCAACTGTGGATTTTATTTTTTCTAGGTCTTCTACTTTTATAAGTAATTCATCTGATAATGGATTATTGTCATCTGACCAAGTAGATATTATATTTTTATATGTTTCATTTGTAGCAGCCATTTCATCTTTCTTTTGTTGTTTTGTATAGATTTTTACAGATTCTACGTTATCTAATTTTTCTACATTGTTTTTAATTTCATCTAACTGTTCACTACTAACTGATGTATCCAAAAATGTTACTACCGTTACATCGCTTTTTACTTTATTTGCAAAATTGTTTACATTAATGGTTAAAATTATTGCAACTGAAACAAGTAAAAGTGTAACAATTATACACGAAATAGATGCAATACTTAAACTGAAATTTCTAAATACACTTTTAAAAGCATCTTTTATATATACAGGAATCATTCTAAACACTTTCATAATTGAATGCTCCTTCCATATAATCATTTTTTAATTGTCCATTATCTAGTAGTAATACTCTTTTTTTCATTTTATTTACAATATCTCTATCATGTGTTGCCATAATTATTGTAGTACCTAACTTTTTATTTACAGCATCTAATACTCCCATTATTTCCATACTTGTAATAGGATCTAGATTACCTGTTGGTTCATCACATATTAGAAGTTTAGGATCATTAACGATTGCACGAGCAATCGCAACTCTTTGTTGTTCTCCACCGGATAATTGGTCTGGATATGATTTAACTTTTTCTTTTAATCCTACCAATTTTAGTACTTTTAAAACTCTAGTTCTTATTTCAGATTTATGCATACCAATACATTCTAGGGCAAAAGCAACATTTTCATATACATTTAATTTAGGTAGAAGTTTATAATCTTGGAATACAACACCTAATTTTCTTCTAAGTTTATAAACTTTTCCATTTCTTAATTTTGCTACGTTAATTCCCCCAATAATTATTTGACCTTTTGTAGGTCTTTCTTCTCTATACATCATTTTAACAAGTGTTGATTTTCCACTACCAGAAGCACCTATAACAAATACAAATTCGCCCTTTTTAATTGTCAAGTTTAGATTATATAGGGCAGTTACACCATTTTTATACTGTTTTTCAACATTTATAACTCTTATTAATTCCATAAATCCACATCCTTAACGCAATATATGACAATTATATCATTAAATCGACATTTTTTAAATGACAATATATTCCTTTTTTACTAAAATATACAAAAAGTTAGAAAAATCTAACTTTATTGTAATTCTTTGTCGAGAGTAACTTCTACTGTGTTTTCAGTTTTGTCTCTATAATATGTTATTTTGATTTTATCACCAATACTATTTTTATATAAATTATATCTTAATTCTGCTCTGCTACTAATTTTATTATCATTATATTTTGTAATAATATCTCCTTTTTTTAATCCTGCATTACTTGCTGGAGAATTTTCTTCAACTTCACCTACGACAACTCCATCAGGACTATCTTTATCAATTTGTATTCCGTAAGAATATAATCCATATATTTCTGATTTGTCAATTAAACTTACACCAAGCATTGGTCTTTTTATTTCTTCACCTTTTTCAAGTTTTTCAACAAAATTCATGGCATCATCAATTGGAATGGCAAATCCAATTCCTTCTATTTCTTCTTGTACAAGTTTTAGTGAGTTAATACCAATTACATCACCATTTATATTTACTAATGGTCCTCCACTATTACCAGGATTTATAGCTGCATCTGTTTGCATTACGTTCATAATATAATCTGCATTTTGGTCTAATGTTACAGATACCATTCTATCTTTTCCTGAAATTATTCCTTTTGTAACAGTACCACTATATTCACTTCCAACAGGAGCACCAACAGTAAATACAGTATCTCCTACTTTTACATCTGAACTTTTTCCTATATTTGCTACATTGGTAATATTTTCTTTAGGTATTCTAAGTACTGCTAAATCAGCATAAGAATCACTTCCTAAAATCTTTGCTTCTGAACTTTTTTCACTTGCAAAAGTGACAGTTACATTAGTACCACCACTTACCACATGATTATTAGTTATAACATATCCATACTTGTCATCTGTTTTGTAGACAAAACCAGTGCCACTACTCATTAGTTGACTTCCTTTACTTGTTTCTACAACGACAACTGCATCATAGATTTTATCTACTGCTTCACTTATACTATCTTGTTCTGTTATTTTTATATTCTTAGTATCTCTTAAAATTGTATTAGTTTGAGTAGGAAAATAATTAATTAAAACATACATTCCACCTGCTCCAACAAAAAATGATAAAATTATACTTACACATATTATTATTTTTTTTCTCATAATTTCATGTCACCTTCTATATTAATTATATCTCTAAAATTTGTTGGGAATCCCATTCTGTCTAATATTTTTTCTTGTGGTATAGATTCTACCTTGCCATCTAATACATCTAATTCATATCCTATTTCATAAACTAAAAGTCTAAATTCTTCATCTGAAAGCATTCTCTTTAATATTATTATAAGCGCAAATAAATCGTTCTTACCATATATATATTCATTATCAGTTTTAGGTATATCAAGTTCTGCATGATATTTTGTATCTGCAATAATTTTCTGTGTTTTATGTTCAAATAATATATCTTCATGAGCACACAAATTTCTATAATTTGCTAAAATAGATAGGTATTCTGCTAATGTATCAATATCTAAATCATAATTTTCTGCTACTTGTAATTGGTCTTCTGGTTTTAATATAGTATACATTTCAGATATAATTCCAAATGATAAAACTTTTACTAATATCCATAATGGTACATATCCATAATTACTTGAATAGTGCATTGTTGCAGTATGTTGTGACCCATTAATTCTTATTTGTCTTTTCATTTTGTGAATTAAATCATTAACCTGTCTTGATTTTTTTCTATCTAGTGAGAAACTACTAGGTCTTAAATAATCACTTTCTCTATATCCATATTTTTTAGAAAGTTGATAACTAATTATAGATTTTATATTATTTTCAATTATTAATACATTTTTAAATATAATATTTCTAAATCTTCTATCAAATGTAAATAAAGCATACATTTCTTCAAAGGTAGAACCTGGTATAAATCGTTTATCACTACTTGAACGCATGAATAGATGTCTATAACCATTTATGAAAAAATAATTTTCCCTAAAAAGAATTCCTTTTGCTTTTTCTTCATCCAAAATCTTAAGCCCCTTAGCCTTCATTATTTCTATTTGTTCGGCCAAACTTTTAAATTCTTTGCTTGCCATATTCTCACCTAGTATAAATTATATCACAAAAAAGCAAATTATTTTATTTTTTTCA
>CANRCS010000068.1 GCA_947629195.1 uncultured Bacilli bacterium
TTTCCACAACTTCAAAAAATTTTTTGATGCACCAAATTTTTTGCACTCCATCTTATACTGATTTTGTGTATTTGAAGTTTAAGCCCCTGATAAATTTTTGGCGCGTCTAAAGCCAGCAATCCCTTTGTGATTGCTTGCTTAATAAGCATAACAAATTATTTATGACTACTATCAATAGATATTTCTTTCACATAAAATTCTAGTTAAATTAATTTGCAATTACAAGAACAATATTTAAATCATATTATATACACCCTAATACTTTATTTCGACAATATATGCTAAAAATATTTAAAAAAAATCAAAAATATGATATTATATTAATGATATAATAGTTTGGTGGTGATATTATCAAAAAAGTTGTAGTTAATACTGATAGTACTAGTATTATATTTTCTTATAAAATTGATGATCCTGACTTCATTGATATAAGTGATTATACAAATATAATAGATAATAGTAATTTAGTTTTCAATGAAAAATATATAGAAAACAACAAAGAAATAATATCATACTTTTTAAAAGGTATTATCAGTGATAAAAAACTTGATACTATTGTTATAAATGATTATGAATTAATAGAAACAACTTTAGATATAATTAAAAATATTAATGATTTAAAATCATTATATATAACGCCAAATGATAAATTAAGTTTTGATATATGTGATAAAATTGAAAATAACAAGAATCTTACTTATATTAATTGTTATGATATGCCAGAATTTATGTTTGAAAAAATAAATAACAATAAAAATATAAAGATAGATTTAAGATGTGAAATTTTTTCAATAAGTAACTTTATTTCAGAAAATAAACTTACTACATTTAGTAGTATTTATTATAAAGAAGTAGTTCAAATTAATAAGGTTATGGATAAAGATGATCTTGATGATTTAGAAACATTCTGTAAAATCAATAGGAATTTAAAACAAATATTAATAAACTATTATTTTATTGGAGATATTAAAAAATTAGTTGAAATTCTAAAAAGAAACAATATGTGCAACATAAAGATATTGATAACTACGGATGAAAAGAATTTTAATAATGTTGAAGAATCTATTTCTTATTTAAAAACATTAAATAAAAAACTTAATAAAAAATACAATATAAAAATTAAAATAAAATATACTAATGAATATAAAAAAGATAAATATATTAAACAATGGAATTTAAATAATTTAAAACTTTGTGGAGGAATTATTGCAGGACTTGCTCTTCTTTCATTTGGATTTATTCAATATTATAATTATATATCTAATAAATCTGTTGAAGATGTTCAAAAAATAGCAAAAAAAGATGATAAGACCAAAAAGAAAAATGAACAAGTAAATGAAGATACAGGTGTTGAGGTAAATGAAGAAGAAATAATAAACTCTCCTCTTACAAAAGATTTTGATGCTCTAAAGTCAATTAATCCTGATACAGTTGGATGGTTAACTGTTAATAATACAAATGTTGATTATCCTGTTGTTAAAGCAGCAGATAACGATTACTATTTAAAAAGAAGTTTCTATAAAAAAGTAAATGGTGCTGGATGGATATACATGGATTATAGAAATAGTATTGATGAATTAGATAATAATACGATTATATATGGTCATAATATGCGTGGTACTTCAAAGTTAATGTTTACTACTTTAGAGAAAAATGCTAAAACTGAAAAATGGTATACAAATCCTAAAAATCAAATAATTAGTTTTGATACATTAAATGCAAGTATGAACTGGCAAATATTTTCAATATATGTTGCTGAACCTGATACTAATGTAGATAACTATACAAGAACAACTTTTTCGACTGAAAAGATTTTCCAAGAATTCTTAGATTTACAAAAATCTAAAAGTATATATAACTTTAATGTTGATGTAACAAGTCAAGATAAAATTTTGACACTTACTACATGTACTGAAAAAGGTACAAAAAGATTAGTAGTTCATGCAAAACTTATAAAATAATAAAGAGTACTTTTAATTACAGTACTCTTTTAATTATATCAATTACTTCATCATAAGTTTCATCTAAAAATTGACATCTAAAATTATTAATACCTATATTCTTATATTCATTAACTTTATTTATTAAATTTATCTTTTTAGAACTCATGATTATATTATTACATAATTTATCAGTTAATATCTTATATTCTTCATTCATTCTATCAACTAAATAATATTCTTTATTTTGTTTACATACACTACATTTATCTTCACTATTTATATGTGTATTTAATATACAATATTTTGTAACCATAACTTCTATGTTTCCATATACAATAACTTCCAAGTTTGGAATAGTATCAAATTTACTAACTAAATCTTTAACTTTTTTAACATCCATTTCTGTTGATAGTGTAATTGCTTTTACTTTATCTTTATTCATTAAATCAACAGAAGATGCGTTTGCGATATTTAAAGTATAATCTATATATAGATCATTATCTTTATATTTTTCTAAACTACCTAATTCTCTTACAAGTAATTTTTCATTTTTATAATTCTTATATGCTTTATTTATTCTAGGTAGAATCATAATTAAATTATTATATTTATCTTTATATTTGTCATATAATTCTTCATCTACATAAATATAATCTACTTTAGAATCTATACATGCTTTTAATTGTTCTTCATTTCTAACAAGACATTTTATATATATATCATTTTGTTTTGAATAATCATTTTTTAATTCAATATTATAATTATCTAATTTGATTTTCTTTCTATTTTTTTTGGATCTAATTTCTTCTAATTTTTCTAGTGCTACCCTCTTCATTGTATTAATTTCTTTCATTGGAAAGAATAGATTTTTATCCATAGATATATCTAATATTTCTAATCTAAATGGGGTATGATTAGTTCTAGAAAGTTTAGTGTATACATCATTTTTAGTAACTGGTATTTTTACTGCTTTCATAGCAGGTATTTCAGATGTAGTTTTTACTATATTATTTTCATCATCTATAACTAAAAGTTCTAATATTTCATCTAATCTAGCAGTAAAATGCATTTTAACAGGTACTTTTATTTCATTTTTCATTTGATATTTAATGTTATCTTCTAATTCTTTAGATGTAGTTTTTACTAATATTGAATTCATATTTATATTACTTTTACAATCAATATCAATTATATCCCCATTATAAGCATTTTTAACATACATACCCTTTTTATATACTCTATTTATTATAAATCCTATATCATCACTATTACTATCTATAAATCTTATACCATCTCCTGATGATATATTATCTGTTAATTTAACTTTTACTCTACCATTTGAATATCCTATAACTTTACCAATTTCTATACCTAAATTATTTGGTCTAAATGAATTATTTATGTTATTATTTTTTTCATCAAATAAGAATCCATTTGTAAATTCTCTATTAAATGCAAGATATAAA
Organism: uncultured Bacilli bacterium; assembly: GCA_947629195.1. Lineage (GTDB taxonomy): Bacteria > Bacillota_I > Bacilli_A > RF39 > UBA660 > JAFSEX01. The sequence continues at coordinate 3,410 of CANRCS010000068.1, forward strand.
CTTTTTATATCATCTTCAGATATTTTAACTTTACCATATTTATAATAACTATCTATTGCTTTTCTATATATAGAAACAACAGTATAAACATACTCTTTATCTTTCATTCTTCCTTCTATTTTAAGACTATCTATTCCGCTTTCTAATATTTCATTTAGTCTTTCTATTGTACATAAATCTTTATTGCTTAAAAGATATTTCCCATTTGTAGTTATTTCTTTTTTCTCATCATCTATTTTTTCAACTAAAGAATACGGAAGTCTACAAGGACCTGCACATAATCCCCTATTACCACTTCTATCTCCTATCATACTACTTAATAAACATTGTCCAGAATAAGAAACACAAAGTGCTCCATGGATAAATATTTCTTTTTCAATATCTATATCAATTTTTTTAATTTCATCTAATGATACTTCACGTGCGAATATAATTCTCTTAACACCTAAATCTTTTAAATATTTAACCATTTGTTTGTTATGAGTATTAATTTGAGTTGAAGCATGGATTTCAAAATCTGGGAATTTTTCTCTTATAATATTAATAACTCCTAAATCTTGAATAATTAAAGCATCAACACCAATATTATATAAGAATTCTACATATTTTAGTAATTCTTTAAACTCGTTATCATAAATTATTGTATTAACTGCCACATGAACTTTTACCCCGTATAAATGACAATAATCTACTGCTTCAATTAACTCTTCATTTGTGAAATTAGGAGCTAAAGCACGAGCACCAAATAATTTACCAGATAAATACACAGCATCAGCCTTTGCGTTAACAGCTGCCTTTAAACATTCAATATCTCCTACTGGAGCTAATAATTCTACTACTTTCATACTGCACCATTAATTGTTAAATTAACAATTACCTTTCTATTCACTTTTAAATAATTTCTTATAATTTAATTATACATTATTTTACGTCTACAAGCAATTATATAATAGTTTTATTTGTGATAAATTTTGAATTAAAATTCAAAATAAAAGATTCTAAATACTAGAATCTTTATTTTATCATGTTCAATAAATTTATTTTAAACATATCTTTATCAGAATGTTCTTTAGAGACAACTACACCCTTATAAGTAGTTAATTCAGATCTATGTCCCTCACTTAGTATATCATCAGGTGTTATTGTATCAAACATTACTATTTGATCATTTTCATACACAGTATAATGAAGAATAATATCACCATGAACTTTTACAAACATAGAGTCAGTAGGTAATTTTAATTCATATTTTTTTGTTTTTAATTTACTATTAGTACTTACTAATTCTCCTAAAAAATTACCCTCTTTAAGTTGTGGACAATATTCAAACGCTAATTTCTTATAAGCAAGCATATTATACTTTTTTAGTGCTCTTTCTCTCTTCCTAAATTCATTTTCGTCTACGTATTCAATAATGTAGTATTTATTTTTCATATATATCAACCCCCAAAAAATAACCCCCATATTTCATAACGTGTTAAAATTATACCATAATTTATCAATCCTGTCAAATTCAAGATCAAAAAAAGTTATGTATATTATTTATACTTATCATTTTTATTATTGTATAATTTATATGTATACATTATTATTAATGTTTGAATAATTGTAAGTATAGCTGCAAATCCAAAAATATATTTAATTCCATATATAAATCCTAATCCTCCAACCCATATACCTATTGATTGTCCTATATATGATGACATATTTCTAATATTATTAAATGATAATTGATAATCATTATCTAGTCTATTAATAATTGGAGCATCTATTACATGTGTATATGAATTTGAAAATAGAAGTGTATATGAAAGTGCGATCATATAAGCATATATATTGTTTGCTAAAAACGCATATATATAAGTTAATGCTCTTATACCAAATTTAACAAAAATATTAAAATTATTATTCTTAAATGTAAATTTTTTAAGTATTAATATACCTACTACATCTGATATAATACTTATAATCAATATATAATTTGCTGCAGAATTTGCAGACATTAAAATAGTATTTGTTAAAAGTAACATTTTAAGTCCAGTAATTGTATAAAAATGTATATTTAC
>CANRCS010000069.1 GCA_947629195.1 uncultured Bacilli bacterium
TCTTTAATTTTATAAAATTCATTTAATGGATCTACCAATTTTCTATCTAATTCAAAACTAGATAATCTTCTAGATCTTAATTTTATAATTTCAGGAAATATTTCTTCTTCTATTTTAGTATTTCCTTTAATTACATTTATAGATTTACTTAGTAAATCAAATTTTTCACGAATACAATTATCAATGTAAGATTCTACTTCTTGTATTCTAATAACATACTCTTGATATTCATTATATATATTCATATAATAAATTGAAAAAATTCCAATTATAATTATTAACAATAACAAGATTAATAAAAAAGTAACCATTTTATCACACTCTCTTTTACTGAAATAATTATATCAAAATAAGCTAGTTCGTGCAACAAAAAAATAAATTGCTCTTTCATTATATATAAAAAATATAAAACAGTTAACACTAATAATATATTAACTGTTTTATATCTATTAATTAATCTAAATCTTTAAATAGTAGACCAACATTAATAATTCCTGCAATGCCCACTAGTGTATAAATAATTCTTGGTAACAACTCATCTGCCCCTCCAAATGCAGAAGCAATTAAATCAAATTGAAATAAACCGACCATACCCCAATTTAGTGCTCCAATTATTGTTAATACAAGGCATATTTTTTGTAATGTATTCATTTTTTCCCTCCTAATCGTTATTCATTAATATATTTTGCAATTTTTTTCATTTTATACATGAATAATTACATATTTCAACCATATACTTTATTGAAAAACAAATTAAGAGGTGAGAAAGTGAAAAAATATGTTTTATCAATATTATTATTATGTTCAGTTTTATTAGTTGGATGTGGTAAAGAAACTAAAGAAAGTGTTGTAAAAGATTTATCAAAAGCAATAGAAAAAACAGACGGATATTATTTGGAAGGTGAAATGGAAATAATTAATAATGAAGATGTATATACTTACAATGTTGAAGTATCCTATAAAAAGGATGATCAATATAGAGTAAGTTTAACAAATAAGGCAAATAATCATGAACAAATTATTTTAAAAAATAATGATGGAGTTTATGTTATAACTCACCAAAGTACGCAACTTTAAAAAATAAATAAATTTGAGGTTATATTAATAATTAGTATCTTATATAAATACATAAAACTGTCAAAAATTTAAATAATTAATTTTTGACAGTTTTTTTTAACGATTGTTATTATTATTGTTATTGTTGTTGTTATTGTTATTATTACTAGAAGATCCAGACCAAGAAGAACTAGAACTTGGACTATAATGTGGTGTTATTGAAACTCCATTACGAGTTATTTGGATATTATCAAATGATGAATTTTTAGGTGTTAAGGGAAATGTTCTAACTACTTGACTTGCACCATCAACAAAAGATAATAAATTTTGATTTGCTACGATTGTATTATCAGGTGATTGTCCCAAAAAATTATAGATTTCATTGAACATATTTTCAGTTATATTAGAGAAATATTGTGTTAATGTATAGCATTTTTTCATTCTAATTATTTCATTATATGTTTTTGGCTTTTGATTAATCATTTTGATACCTCCTTATAATCTATATAAAAGAATTCTATGTTTTGAAATGGTAAATTGATTGCTTGTATATGATAATAAGCATTATTTTTTTGTTTAGTGTAGTGATAATCTCTTAATTCACTTGTTGTAAAGAAAAGATTGTTTGGATTTTCATTTGATATATCTTTATAATATAAAGCTATTAAGTTTGTTATATCAATACAATGATAACATTTCTTATCAGATTTATTTTTAGTTATTGTATTAGTATATATTTGATGTGTCATTATGTGTTCCTGTTTAGTTCTATTTTCATCTCCATATTGAACTAAATTTCCACTTAATAACATTATGTATAATGAATTATTAACAGGATAATCGCAATCTTCTAAGACACCTTTCCTTATATATAATTTTATTTTACTTTTTTCAGTTAAATAAATTATATCTCTTCTGTTTTTTAATATTTGTGATTCTAAATTATACTCATCATCATCGACTTTTAATATAAAAATATTAGAATCATAAATGTTTTTTAACTTTTTATCTTGTTTAATTATTTCTTGCAATTTTACCATATTGTCAATAGATATTTGATTTTCTTGTGGATAATACTCTTGAGCAATACTAGGATGCATCTTACTCAAATACATATATACTGATTCTTCATTATTTTCATCTTGTTTATATAATTCCTGATTATCTTTATAAATTTCTTGTTGTAATCTACAAGTATAAGATTTATTTATATTATAATTATTTTTGACGAAAGGACAACCTGTTTTACATAAGTATAAATATTTACAATTTAAACATTCACTATTAAACCCAACTTTATTATGATTTTCAAATATTTTTATACGAGCATTATTCATTATTTCTTCAACAGTATTTTTATAAATATTTCCATAATAGAAATTAGGATTTTTTTGACCTCTTACACAAGAATAAATATCTCCATCTCTTTCTAATAAGAAGAACTTTTCACCACAGTTATCACAATTAGTACAGTACGTTGGATTAAACTCAGCAAACCAAGTATTTTTAACACCATAGTCTAATGATGTACCTAAAAATTCTTTTTTCATTCTATTATAAAATTTGACTTGTTCATCTTCTGACATAGCATGAAGTAATTTGTCATTTTCACTAACAAATCCTATCATGAAATTAAAATCGTTCATATTTAAACAAGTGTTTTTTTCAAGATATTTTATATCTTTAATTATTTCTTCTATTCTATTATAATGTTCTTTAAATATTGTAGCAGAAACTTTCTTTTTATTTGGTATATTTTCTAACAATTTTATATTTTTTAATATTTTATTTAATGTTTTCTTATTTCCTTTAGTAACTCTAAATTCATCATGTAATGAAAATGGTAAATCTAAACTTCCACTTATTGATACATTAAATTCTTTAATAGTATCAATGTGTTTATCAATATTGTATAGATTAGTTTTAATATGTGGTTCACCAATTTTAAAATTATTAAATTCTAATATTTTTTTATTATCTTTGTAATAATTTGATATATATTCAATAATATCTTTAAAATCTTTCTTTGATAAAGTAGTAACTTCTCCTCCATGTAAAGATATATTAAATGGGATAATATTTGCATTTTTAAATTTATTTACTGCATATTTTAATGTTTTCAAATATTTATCATCTTGTTTCAAATCTATTGTATTTTCTTTTAAATAACAATACTTACATTGCATATTGCAATTCATTGTTGGTACATACAACAAATGTATAAATTTATAATCGCTATTCATAATTAACTCCTAATAGTTATAATAATTAATTAATGTAGGGCTTTCTTTAAAAGCTCTTTCATTTACAATAGCATTTCTAGGTATTGTTATACTACTTAGAGATCTACAATTCCTAAATGCTGAACTACCAATTTCAGTAACTGACCTTGGGACATATACATAACTTAATTTTGAGCATCCATAAAATGCATGTCCGCCAATTCTAGTAACACCATCTGGTATTCTTATAGAGGATAAAGAACTACAATCTTCAAATGTACTACCTTTGATTTCGGTAATTTTAGATGGTAAAATTACATTGTCCAAATTAATGTCTCCCATAAATACTTCCCCATGAATGTAAGTAATATCATCATGAAGATTTATTCTTCTTAATGATGTCATATATTCAAAAGTTTGTCCATTTATTTCTGTAACACCTTTGGGTATAGTTATTTCTGTAATTGAACTACAATGTGAAAAAGCACTACCACCTAAATACTCTAGTGTACTAGGCAAATTTACGTCTGTTAAGTTTATATCATTAGCAAAAGCTCCACCCCTAATATCTTTTAATCCTTCTGGTAGAGAAATATATGTTAAATTTGACATATCGGCAAAAGCATTTGCCCTTATTTCGACAACAGAAGAAGGTAATACTATATTTTCTATATTACTAGCATTTCTAAAAGCATCTATTTTAATACTTTCTATTGTTTCTGGTAGACTTACTTTTTTAATTTTAGTATTTTTAAATGCCCTTTCACCAATTGCAAGAACATTTTTTCCATTGTGTGTATTTGGTATGATTACATTTTCATTATTTGTAATACCTCTTGTATATCTAAAAACTTGGTATCCATCACCATATCTTGTATAAATTACTTTTGGATTAAAAAATACTATTGTAGGAATAAAAAACGCCATAAATACAACAATTATTACTTTTAAAAAATTTGGTAACAGTATATTTTGTTTTTCATTTCTAATGTCGTTTACAATTTTAGTAATATCCTCATCTGGATTTTTAATTGCATTATTTGTTAGTATATTTAAAACATTAAATCTTTTATTTATCAATAAATAAACTAAAAATATTATTATCTCTATAAATCCACAAAATACGATAGAGTAATTAAAATAATACAATAAAATATTTATTAATGTTAGAATACCAATAATTGATAATAATATATTTTTATTTCTATTTAATTTTGATGTTGTAAATAATTTAATATCTTCCCCTTGATTTTTAAATTCTTCAACAATCATATTTCTTAATATTGTTTTCTCATTTGTATAATAAGCGCTATCAAAGGTTACTATTGGACTTGTATCTGGCAAAACTTGAATATTATTACCATCTAATGATGATCCACATGCTTGACAAATTTTATCACTTGCTTGTACAGTAGCTCCACATTTAGAACATTTTAGAATAACATTTTGAGCTAAGTTATTTGGTGTATTTATATTATCTGTATTAGTATTTAATACTTGATTGTTTCCTACATTTAGTGGTGTTCCTGTAACTTTAATACTAATAGGAATTACAATAAATGTTCCAATAAATAATGATATAAAATCTAATATTGCAATAAAAGGTGTAATGAATATGTCGAAAAATAGTAATATTCCTGCTCTTATTGCAAATAATCGCCAAAAAGTCTTTTTTGGATTATCTTTTGAAATAATTGTTGATAAGGGACTTAAAACAAATAACGACATATGAATTGATACAAATGCTTCCATAAAAATTGCACCTAATATAGACATATTACTCTATCCCCCTTATAATTTCTTTTTTCATATTTTCACTCCTCATAAATCTAAAATCCTATTCAGACATTATCATAAATAGATTATTTTCATAAATATCTAATGATGATAAATCAAGATTAACTATATTATTTTTCTCAAAAACTTCTATCCACTTTTTAGAAATATTCGCTATGTTGTAGAATTTAGGGGCTGATAATTATAATCTTGATAAATATCCTTAAAGTCAAATATACTATAATT
>CANRCS010000070.1 GCA_947629195.1 uncultured Bacilli bacterium
AGATTTGTAACAAAAAAAGAAATAAGCAAAAAATTAATCACCACACTTATTTCTTCATCAATCACAAATCTAGAAAGTTCAGATTTAAACTTTCAACTTAGATTTGATGATTAAATTATACTACTAAAATTGTTTTTTGAAAACTAGTGTGGTGATTTTTTTTAAATTTTCTTAACAGAAAATCTTTTTAGTGTACACTTTTTTAAAGAAAAAAACTTCTTTGAATATTTTTTATCCTCTATTCTAGAAGTTTTTCTTTTTTTTATTTATTTACTCTTTTTTACTGTTAAAGTTTTACCAATAATAGATTTATCTAAAATTTCATTATGTCTTCTTTTAGCTTCTTCAATTAGTGCCATTGCTTCTTCATATGTTCCAGATAGTTTGGTTATATCTATATTTTTTTCTTTCACTTGTATATCTTTTATAAAGTATGTATTTAAATATTTATACATATTAGTATTTTCAAAATCACCAGTATATTCTTCCTCATTATCAAATTGAATACCTGCAACTAATATATCTTTGGATAAAGCTATATCATTTTTTTCATCTACTAACCACTTTACTTTCGATACTTCTACCCATACACAATCACCATCTCTATATATTTCACCATTTGATAGTTTTAAAAAACCTCCATTCCAGCATGAATTTGTTTTAACTCTTACATATTTTTTATCATTATATTCATATTCTATATGTTCTTGTAGTAAAAAATCTTTATTATATTCATCATACTTTCTAGAGTCTGTTGTATATGTTTTGCCTGTTTTAATTAGTTTATTATTTTGATATAATTCTTCTAATTCATCTTGTAATTTCTTATTTACTGTTTTTTGTGGATATTCTCCGTACCCTATTTCTTTTATTCCATTTTCATTTATTATTTCATTTGAAATATCATTTTTAATATTTGAATAAGACATAACAGGACGTATTCCATTATCACGATGTTTTATATTATCATAATCCTTATAACCATAGTCATTAATAATATTATACTTACTATTCGATTTTATCCAATAGTATCCTGTTCTTCTAATTTCTATAAATGTATTATGATATCCACCAAGTAAAACTGCAAAATCTGTTATTTTTGCCCTAGAATTTATTTTATTAAGTATACTTAATTCATTATATACTAAGATTTGTTCTTCATTTAATAATGTTATTTCATCCATTTGAAACACCCCTAAGTAAATTTATTAATTGTTTTATATTCTAACACACTTTAATTTCATTAGCAACAACAAATAATTTTGTGAATAAAAAACCAATAATGTTGTTGATTAGTCAACATATATTTGTTATAATGAATTTGGATACATTTGATTAATGTCATAATGTTATATAAATAACTAGGAAGGTCGTGATATTATGAATGAAAGAGATTTATCTTTTTATTACATAATATTAATATTACTATTATTTTTAGTAATTATTCTTTTACTTATTTTTGAATAATAAAAGCATCTGACAAATCACACTTGTGATAAGTCAGGTGCTTAAATAATTTTTATTGGAAAGCATCTGATTCGCAACAATCAAATGTATTCTTTTTATTTATATTCAAGTTTCCTTGACATATTCATAATATCATAAAATTAATATTTTTACAAATGTTTTATACTCTTTTTCTTTTAGAGATACTTATACCATCACCTATATCAAAAAATATAGTATTAAATTCTTTATTATTTTTTAAGTAATCTATATATTTTCTAATTTTACCAACCAATTGTTTAGTATTTCTATTATGAGTATTTTCTGGATGTTCAACTAATCCATGAAATTTTAAATTATCTGTTATTATTACTCCATTATCACTTAAATTATTTTTAAATTTTTCAAAAAATTTTATATATTGTGCTTTTGCTGCATCTATAAATATCAAATCATATTTATTGTTATCTATATAATCAAAAGCATCACAATTATATATAAGTATTTTATCTTCTAGTTTAAAACTTTTAATATTTTTTTTAGCTTCTTCAAATCTATTATTATCTCTTTCAATTGTTGTTACATGTATATCATCTTTTATTAAGGCAAATGCAATAGAAGAATATCCTATTGCACTCCCTATTTCTAATATTGTTTTTACATTATTTTTTAAGATATAATCTTTTATAAATTCTAAACCATCTTTTTGGATAATTGGAATATTATTTGATAGTGCTGCCATCTCTAGTGTTTCTAATTTATCTACCATTCATACCATAACCCTTGACTTTTAAGTTCTGACACTTTTTTATCATGTTCAGATACAGTTTTAGTAAAATATACTTTTCTATTTTTATCTGCTACAAAATATAAATAATCGTTATTTGCAGGTTCAATAGCAGATATTATTGCTTCTTTACTTGGATTCGAAATTGGTCCTACTGGAAGTTTTCCACTCATATTAGGACCTCTAGTATTATAAGCATTATATGAGTTTATTTCGCTACTTTTTAAATCACGTTCTCCCATGTCAACTTTGAATGCGTAATATGTAGTCACATCACTACCTAAAGGCATATTCTTATCAAGTCTATTGTAGAATACTCCACAAATATTTTTTCTATCATCTAAACTTACACCTTCTAATTCAGCCATAGACGCTATTGTCATAAGTTCATGAACACTATGTCCACTACTTTCTATTTCACCTTTATATTTAGATAATAATTTGTCAGTTTCATCAAGTAAAGTAGTAAATATGTCTCTTACTGAAATATTTTTATCTATAAATGTATATGTGTTAGGAAATAAATATCCTTCTAATGGATAATATATATTTGCATTTTTAATTTCATCTGTTAAAAACCAATATTTATCTATCATCTCATTTATATATGTTTTATCTTCTAATAATTCATAAACATCTTTTTCAGTATTATTAGTATTTTGAGCAATTACACTTGCAACTTTTCTCATGTTTAATCCTTCTTTAAATAATACATTTATTTGATTTGGATTAACTGATTCTCCTTTTCTAATCTTATCAGTAATTGCTTTTACATCCATAGTTTGATTTAGTTCAAAATACCCTGCTTTTAAATCTGAAACATTATTTAATTTAATATATACTCCAAAAATTAAATCATTTCTAATAAGTTTATTTTCTCTCAACGTTTTAGCAATTTCTTTAGTAGAACTACCTTCTTTAATTTCTACTAAAATTATTTTATCATTATCTTTATCTACACTACTAATCCCTACTTTATATATTATACATACTGATACTGTTAGCGTTAGGAAAAACGCAAACAATATAAGTGCTATGTTGGCAAACTTTTTCATTACAGCAATAAATAGTGAGTAATATTACTCACTATCTTTTCCACTTTCTTCTTGTAGTGTTTCTAAAATATTTTCAATGATATTCCATTCTTTTTCTGTTTCAATTGGTTCTAATTTTGTTGTATCACTATTTGGATCAAATATTGAAGCATAAACTTTAATATTTCCTATTTCATCTTTTGTATTATCAGTATATACTATATAATTCTTTTTTGTTTCATCAGATTCAAATGTAAATAAAACTTCACATTCTATTTCTTTTCCATCATTATCAATTACTTTAAATTTATTATTTTTAATTTCTTCCATTCTAACTGTTCCTTTCCCTGTTACTATCTAAAAACGACTGTAAAATAATTTGAGCAGCCATCTTATCTACTACTTTCTTTCTTTTCTTTCTTGATACATCTTTATCTATTAGAAATTTATGTACTTCCATAGTTGATAATCTTTCATCTTGCATTATTACTTCTATATTGAAAGTATCTTCTAATAATTTTTTAAAATCTAGTGTGTTAAGTGCTCTTTCACCCATTGTATTATTCATATTTTTAGGTAATCCTAAAACTATTTTATCTATTTTTTCATCCTTTATAATTTTTTTTATATCATCAAGTAGTTCATTATAGTTATTATTATGATTTAGTGTTGTTAACGGCATTGATATAATACCCTTATTATCACTAACTGCAATACCTAAAGTTTTTGTACCTAAATCAAATCCTAAATATTTCATTTAATCTTATCTATATAATTTCTAACCATTGTTTCGATTATTTTTGATCTATCTAGTTTAACAATTTTATTTCTTGCTTCATTATGACTAGATATATATCCTGGGTCTCCACTCATGATATATCCAACGATTTGATTTATTGGATTGTATCCTCTTTCTTCTAAAGCTTCTGCAACTTCTTTTAAAGTTTTAGATACAACCGCATCACTAAATTCATCTAATTGATATAAATGTGTAGTTTCAGAACTCATACCATCACCATCTTTCATTAATATTCTATCATTTATTAAAACAATTTACAACATAATTCGTCTTATAAAATTGAAAATTTTTATTTTATTTTTTCTTTTATAATATCATCATTTTCTATTTTTCCAATTAGCATTGAAGAACTTAAATTGTGATTTTTAAAATTGTTATTAACTTTTTTTTCATCGTAGTTTGCATAGCAGTATTTACAAAAATGCTTACATGTATTATATGCTCCAATATCTACCATTTGAACGCAATTACATTTTCCACCTTTTCTAGCTGTCCAATTTTTATATGTTTTTCCAGTTATTTTATATGCCATTTCATGGGATAAACATTCTCCAATTTTAAAACCATATTCACTTAAATTTCTATCTTCAAAACATGTTTGAACACTCATATTATATTTTTTCGCACTATTACTAAAATTTATACCAATTTCCTTGTAATCGTTTTCACTAAATTCTTTAAGATTTAAAACTTTTAAATTATTACGTACATTTTTATAATCATCAATAAAAGATACTATTATTTGTTTAACGTACCCATTTAATAGATAACACATTTTTTCAAATGCTTTTTTATGATATTCTAAATTATATTTATCACTTAAAAATATAGGATCATACCTTACATATAAATTATCAATTCCAACTATGTTTGATAATTCTTTTATTGCTTCAATTATTTTTGTTTTGTTTGGAACATTAGGTTCTATATCGCTTTTGTAAGGAGTTAGAGTTACGTGGAATAATATAGGTTTATCTATCTCTTTTAAATATTTCATAATAGGTATTGGATTCTTAGTACAAAATAAAATGGCATCTACATCTTTAAAATTAATTCTACTTACCATTTTGGGATTATATGGATTTCTAACATCTACAAAACCATCTTTATATCTATTCATAAACCACTCAGAATAAAATGCTACTATATCTGTTCTTCCACTAACATTTAAAATCATATTAAATCTCTCCTACTTATACAGTATATCATAAGTTAATTAAAA